>CAZNZI010000053.1:0-13130 GCA_964577475.1 uncultured Rhodospirillaceae bacterium | reverse complement strand
ATTGAGCGGCCTTCTGGCCTCGCAACAGGCGTTGGACGTCATCTCCAACAACCTGTCGAACATCAACACCCCCGGCTATTCGAAGAAGACCGTCAATCTCGAAGAGCGGGTACTGGCCGGCCAGGGCGCGGGCGTCCAGATTTCGCAGATCACGCGCGCGGTAGACGAAGCACTGCAGACCAGCCTGCGCGCGGCGACGGGCACGATGAACTCGCTGCAGCAGATCCAGCAGTTCAACACCCAGATCCAGAACATGTTCGGCAATGTCGGCAGCGGGTCCTCGATCTCGGACCTGCTGCAGAGCTTGGGCAATTCCTTCAGCTCGGTCGCCAACAACCCGAGCGGAACGCCGTCGATGGCGGTTCAGGCGGCGATGAACGCGACCAACAGCCTGCAGTCGATGAGCACGCAGATCCAGGCGCTGCGCGAGAAGGCGGATCAGAACATCGGTTCGACGGTCGACACGATCAACACGATCCTGCAGAACATCTCGACCCTGAATTCGCAGATCTCGGGCAATTCGGCCGCCGGGATCGACGTCTCCGAATTGCAGGATCAGCGCGACCAGCAGCTCAATACGCTGTCGCAGTACATGAACTTCACCACGTTCTCGCGTGGCGACGGATCGATTTCGGTTTACACCCCGCAAGGCGTGCCGCTGGTGGACGGCGCCGCGCAGACCCTGAGCCACAACACCGCCAGCGTCACCCAGGCGCAGATGACGCTGGAAGGCGGCGAGCTCAACGGCGTCGCGATCAGCGGTCCCAACATCACCGGCGGCAGCATCGACATCACGAGCCAGATCACCGGCGGCCAGCTCTATGGCCTGCTGCAGTTGCGCGACGTGTCGCTGACCAATATCCAGTCGCAGGTCGACACGATGGCGCAGGCCCTGCAGACCGGGTTGAACCAGATCAACAATCGCGGGACCTCGTGGCCCGACGGCGGTCAAAGCTTCACCGGCACCACCACCTTCCTCAATCCCGGCACGCAGAACATCTCGCTGGCCAGCGGCGACACCGCCGTGACCCTGTTCAACGGCGACGGCAGCCAGAAGGCGAGCACATCGCTGTCGCTGATCATGAAGCAGTATCTGCAGTCGACGGGCGTGCCGGCATCCAACTCATGGACCATCGATCAGGTGGCCGGCGGGCTGAATACCTGGCTCAACACGCAGTACGGCACCAGCGGCAGCACCTATGCCTCGGTCCTGCCGACCGGCCAGTTCTCGATCCAGCTGCCGCAGACTTCCTCGACCACCATCGGCTTCCGCGACGAACACACCAGCACCTACCAGTCGCAGGTCAGCGCCGACGCAAATACGGCGCTGGGTTTCTCGGGTCCGCTGACGCTGCGCGACACGACCGGTGCCGCCTATTCGGTGACCGTGGTGCCGTCGGACACGATGACGACGATCCAGTCGAAATTCGCGCAGCTGACAGGCATCACCGCGACCCTGGTCCCCAACGCCGCCGGTTCGGGCGACTACCTGCAGGTCGTCAACAACGCCGGCAATGACATGTATATCGACCCGGATATTTCGGGCGGCAACGCGCAGAGCGGCCTGGGCATGATCCCGTCGGGCGCCAACGCGGCCGCCGACGTGTCGATCAATTATGACGCCGACTCGCTGTCGAGTTCATTCACCAGCAACACTTATGCGACGGGCGCCTCGGTGCCGGGCGCATCGGGCGTGCTGACCTTTTCCGATCAGTCCGGGCAGCTGGCGCAGATCACCATGGATCCGGCCTGGAGCCTGAATACGATCGCCAACCAGATCAATTCGGCGTCCAGCGGCAAATTGAATGCGACCGTGATCACGGTTGGCAATCAGGTCGCGCTGAACGTGGTCGACGTGGCCGGCAACCAGATGAGCGTCAACACGACGCCCTATACGGTGCAGTCGATCAACAGCTTCACGGCGACCGCCGGCAACACGATGACGGCAACGGTCAACGGCAAGACGTATACCTCCGATGTCGAGACCGGCGCGGACTCGCTGCAATCCATTGCCGACGAGATCAACAACTCGCTGGGGCCGTTTTCCGGTTCGGGCCTGCTGGCGACCGTCGATCCGACCAACACCTATCTGTCGATCGTCAGCACCACCGGACAGCCGGTGACCTATGCCGGGACGATGGCGACGCAATTGGGGTTGACCACCAATCCGGCGACGGCGTTGGGATTGCAGGCGACACCCGACACCACGGCCACCGGCTTTTCAAGCTTCCTGGGTCTCAACGATCTGCTGGTCACCAACCAGCCGATGACGACCTATCAGTCGACCACGCTGACCAAGGGCTTCTCGATCTCCAAACAGGCCAGCCTGGAACTGACCGACTCCGATTTTGCCAACGGCGATCCGGCGTCCGGGACGCCACAGTCGCTCAATCTGACTTTCGCGGCCGGGTCGACCCTGGCTCAGATCGCGGCACAGATCAATTCGCAGGCCGTCACCTATGACACCGGCAAGTCTCTGATCGGCAGCTTCGCGTCGTCCTCCTCCGGCACGCTCACGATCAAAAATCAGCCCTACACCCTGGGCAGCATCTCCATCAGCCAGGGCGACACGCTGCAGACGATAGCGGCCAAGATCAACACGGACACCACCCTGGCCGGCCAGGGCGTGCAAGCCACGGTGGCGAGCGACGGCGTCAACGAATGGCTGCGCATATACAACCAGCAGGGCAAGACCTTGCAGATGGCGGAGTCTCTGAGCAGCGGCGCGCCTCAGGAACTGAATTTCAGCACGGTGCAACTGGCCGACGCGGCCGTGATCAATGACGGCGCCGGACAGCGGCTGCAGATCACGCACTCCCAAGACACCAACATGCAGGCGACCGGCACGCTGCTGACCCAGACCAATATGGCGCCTGCAGCGCTCAACACCTCGACCTATCTCACGGTGCGCTCCGACATCCAGTCCGATCCTTCGCTGATGTCGCGCGGCGCGGTCCAATACGACGCGACCAGCAACCAGTATTTCGTCGGCTCGTCGGACAATACGATCACGCAGCAGATGGCCGATTTCATGGCGAGCCCGCTCACCCTGCCCAGTTCGGGCGGCCTGAGCCAGGGCAACACGTCGCTGTCGCAGTACGCGGCCAACATCATCGCCACGGCGTCGACCAATGCCAGCAACAACAACGTTCAGCTGAACTACCAGCAGTCGCTGGTGCAGAACCTGAACTACCAGCAGGGCCAAGTCTCGGGCGTCAATCTCGACCAGGAATTGTCGGACCTGCTCACCTATCAGCAGTCCTATTCAGCGGCGGCCAAGGTGATTTCGACGATGCAGCAGCTGTTCCAAGTGCTGAACAGCATCGTCCAATAGGAGCGCGAACATGGTTAGCGGCATCGGCTCATACGCAGCGGACCAACTGAATTCCTATTTGGTCATGCAGAGCAAGTCGACCCTGGACAACCTGCTGCAGCAGGTGACGTCGGGGAAGAAGTCGCTCAACTTCACCGGCATCGCCGATGTGTCGCAGCAGACGCTCAACTTCGGCAACCAGATCAGTTCGACCTCGAACTTCCTGACCAACAATACGGTGGTCAACCTGCGGCTGCAGGGGATGAACCAGGTCTACAGCTCCGTCAAATCGGAGATGAGCACCTTCCAGCAGAACCTGGAGAACTATATCGACAACTCCAAGGGCACCAATGGCGATGCCCAGGATTTGCTGACCTTGCAGCAGCAGGCCTTCGCCGCGCTGAAGAACATGCAGTACTACCTGAACACCCAGGTGAACGGGCAGTACATCTTCTCGGGCAGCAAGACCGATACGCCGCCGGTCAGTTTCGACTTCAGCAACCTGGCCCAGTTCCAGGCCGCCTTCGACGGCTACAACACGCAGGTCGGCACGACCAGCGCCGCGGATCTGAGCCAGGTCTCGACGACGGTGCTGAACACCGGCAGCCTGAGCTTCAATTCGCAGAACGGCACGATCAGCGCGGCGAACACCGGACAGTTCTCGAACCTGCCAGTCGGCTCGACGGTCACGCTCTCGGGATCGGCCTATGACGGCAGCTATACGATCCTGTCCAACGACGGCACCAATCTGCAGGTGGCGCCCGGCTTTACCGCCGAGGGCGACCCGACTGCCAGCAGCTATACGCCCACGGTTCAGATCACGACCTCGGCACTGGCTTCGCAGGATGCCGGCCTCAGCATCAAGCCCGACGACGTCTATTTCAGCCCGCCCGGCGTGCTGACCTCGACGACCGCAGGCGATTTCTCGTCGCTGCAGGCCGGCGATTCGATCACGATCTCGGGCGCCCAGAACGCGGCCAACAACGGCAATTTCATTGTCGGCGGCGTCGACCCCACGGGCACCTACATCTATCTGCAGCGCCCGACCTTCACCAGCCCGCCCGATTTCGACACCAGCGGCAACCCCGATGGCGCCAGCACCGTCAGCTTCCCGGCCGGCACCACGACGACGTCGCTGACCGATCCGGTCAACGGCATCAATTTCAACAGCGACGGCACGATCAGCGACAATGTGGCCGGTGCGCTGTTGGGCAGCGTGCCGATCGGCTCCTATATCTCCGTCTCGGGTTCCAACCTCGCCGCGAACGACGGCACCTATCTGGTCACCGCGAACAATTCCGGCGTGCTGTCGGTGTCGCGCGCCAATCAGACAACCCTGAACGACGAGTCCAACGCCGCCTCCGCATCGCTCTCGAACGGCACCGCGACCTCGTTCTCACCCGGTACGCTGAACTTCACCGCGTCGTCGAGCATGATGACGGCCGGCACGGCCGGATCATTGGCGGGCCTGGCGGTGGGCCAGACGGTCAATGTCGCGGGCAGCGTCAACAACAACGGTGCCTTCGTCGTCACCGCCACCTTCCCGACGCCCGTGGTCGACGAAGCCAGCAACACCAATGCCCAGATCGCCGACGGCACCAGCAACTTCGCCAGCGGCACGACCGGCGGGATCACGTTCGACAGTACGACCAACACGATCAGCGCCGCCAACAGCGGCACGCTGGCCGGTATCAAGGCCGGCGACGTGATCAACGTGTCGGGCAGCGGCAGCAACAACGGCGCCTTCGTCGTCCAGTCGATCGACCCCAGCAATTCGGTCCTCACGCTCGAACCGGCCAATACTGCCGTGCAGGTGGCCAAGAACATCTCGGTCAGCACCTCGAGCTACTACCAGGGCAACACTGCCACGGTCGGCACCGAGATCGACAACAACACCTCGTTGTCCTTCGGCATCACGGCCGCCGACCCCGCCTTTGAGAAGGCGATGCGCGCGATGGCGCTGATCGCCCAGGGCGCGACCGGCACGGCCGGCGGCCTGGACACGAACCAGAGCCGGCTGAACGCGGCCAATTACCTGATCTCGTCGGCGATCGACGGCACCAGCACGGGCACGGCGCCCTACGGCACGGAGAAAGCCAGCAACCTGCAGGATCTGACGCTCAACCTGAATCTGCAGACCCAGACGCTCAACACCGTCACGACACAACAGACCAATTTCCAGAATTTCCTGCAGACGGCGGTCGGCACGCTCACCAATGCCGACTCCACGCAGACCATCGTTCAGCTGCTCGACCAGCAGGCGGCCCTGCAAGCCTCCTATCAGTCTTTGGCAACGGTCCGACAGTTGAGCCTGCTCAACTACCTGAAGTAACGGCGCAGGCAGGCGGCGCTATTTGCCCGGGACAGAAAAAGTTCCGGGGTGTGAAAGGAGAAGCCATGAACAGCGTAGAACTTCAATCGATGTCGACTCGCGAGAAAGACGCTTTCGCCCTCACCGAGGCGGCCGTCGGTCTCGACCGTGCCCGTGGCAAGGGGGCCGATCTGGCCGCCGCGCTCGAGCACAACCTGGAACTCTGGGTGGCCATCCGCACCCTGGTCTCCCGTCCGGGCAATGCCCTGCCGGCGACCATCCGCCACAACCTGGTCCAGCTCAGCGGCTTTGTGGCCGGAACCACTTGGCGGGACGGCATTACCATCCCCGACAGCCGTCTTGATACGTTGATCAACATCAACCTGCAGATCGCCGAAGGCCTCCTGCAGAGCGGCACCGCCTGATCCCCTGATCCGGCCCCCAAACCGCTCCCGTCCCGCGCCAGGGCTCCCGGCTTGGCGCGGGCGGCGGGGGCCTATTCGTGCCTAAAACAGCCTAAAGAAGGCAGGTGCGAATAGTTCGGATCGATGATAATATTATTGTTTGCTGCCATAGGGCAGTCTGTCTGCTTGCCTGTTGCAGGGCGGTCGTCCCGTTGGGGTTGCCGCGATCGATGGGATCAAGGGGAAGGCGGAAGGTTTCGTCTCGGCGGTCTTCCGGGGGACGATGGCAGTGGGGGATGGGGAGCGGAATTTGGGGGACTTGTCTTCCTGTTACGCCGCCCTGAGTGCAGGTCGACAACGGATGGAAAGAGCTTAGCAGATGTCTTGGCAACGTGATCGGTCCGAACACCGTCGCCGTGGCGAGGGTCGGCATCGCGACGGGATGGGCGATTTTGGTGGGGGTTTCGATGCATCGCCGCCGCCGCGTCCGCGGCAGGAGATGAGCCGCCCGCCCGTCGAACAAGCGAACGTCACCGTAACGGTGAAGTGGTTCAACGCAACGAAGGGATTCGGGTTCGTGTCGCCGACCGACGGCACGGCGGATGCCTTCCTGCATATCTCGGCTCTGGAACGGGCCGGCGTCGGCGAAGTGGCCGAAGGCGCATCGATGGTTTGCGATCTTGGCCCCGGCCAGCGCGGACCACAGGTGGTCAATGTCCACTCCGTCGATATGTCGACGGCGGCGCCGCGGCGCCCGCGTGCGGCGGAATCTTCAGCGCCCCGCGGCGAACCTGGACCGACGGTCGAAGGTCGCGTGAAGTTCTTCAGCCCCGATAAGGGCTTTGGCTTCATCGCGGTGGACGATGGCGGTAAGGATGTTTTCGTGCACATCCGCGCGCTCGAGAAGTCGGGCCTGCGGACGCTGGAACCTGATCAGCGCGTGCGCCTGACCATCACGATGGGCCACAAAGGTCCTCAGGCGGAAACGGTCGCCATCATCTAAGCGGCCTGTTTACGGTTTATTGGGGCGCCGTCCTGTAAAAAGGGCGGCGCCCTTTTTTGCGCCGAATCGACGCTACGGCCTTGAGGCCGCCAAACTATTGTAAAAACACGCCCGTTTCATAGTGGTGTGATGGATGATACAGTTGTTTGTTCAAGGCCTAGTCGGAGACCGGCATGAGTGCCGAACCAGCCGCGACGCCACCGCCGCCGGCTGATTCCCTGAGCGCCGCCGAGAGACTCGAGCGCGTTGAAGCCCTGTGGGCCGACGAGCGGGTTAAGAATCAGCGCACCCTGGCCGAACTCAACGCTGAGATCGCCCAACTGAAAGAGACCATCAACGCGCTCCGCGATTCGATGGAGCTTGCCCGCATCGGCGAGCAGGAGCGCATCCAGAAGGCCGTCGCGACCAGCGAGGACGAGGTGCGCCAGTTGAAGGCGACCGCCAATGCGCTGCGCGACCAGCTCGAGATGCAGCGGATCGGCGAACAGGAACGTGTCCAGAAGGCCGTTGCCGACGCGAATGCCGAGATCGTCCAGTTGAAGGCCTCGGTCGGCGCGCTCCGCGACGAGCTCGAATTGCAGCGGGTCGGCGAGAACGAACGCACCCAGAAGGTTCTTCAACAGTCGACCGCCGAGATCGTCCAGTTGAAGGGTTCGGTCAACGCGCTGCGCGATCAGCTCGACGCCCAGGCCGTAAAGGCGAAAGCCCATGCTTGAGCTTTCGTCACGCGACAAGCTCGCCGCGCGTGGCAAGCGCAAATCGAACAAGCATACCGAACTGCTGCTCGACGTCGCCAACAGCATGGCGCGCGCCAACAATCTCGACGAAGCCCTGGCCACCATGCGCGACATCTGCACGCGCGTGATCGGCACCATGCGCGGCTCGGTCTTCCTGAACGATCCCAACACCCAGGAACTCTATTCGCGCGTCAAAGGCCGTTTCGCCCGCGAAATCCGCCTGCTCAACACCTCGGGCGTGGCCGGCCATGTCTTCACCACCGGCAAGGGTGAGATCGTTCCCGACGCCTATTCCGATCCGCGCTTCAACCGCGCGATCGATGCGCAGACGGGCTTCCAGACGCGCAACATCCTGGCCGCGCCGCTGCGCACGATGAAGGGCGACCTGATCGGCGTGGCGCAGTTGCTCAACAAGGTCGAGGGCGCCTTCACGGAAGCCGATCTGGCGCTGGTCGAGGCGATCATCGCCCAGGCCTCGGTCTCGCTCGAAGGCTTCCGCACGATCGAGAACATCGAGAAGGCCCGCAAGCAAGAACTCGACTTCCTCAACGTCGTTTCCGAGGTCAGCTCGGAGCTGCAACTCGGTCCGCTGCTGCAAAAGATCATGGGCGCGATCACACGCATGCTCGACGCCGATCGTTCGACCCTGTTCCTCAACGACGAAAAGACCAACGAACTCTTCACCGAAGTCGGCCAGGGCCTGGGCGCCACCAAGATCCGCCTGCCCAACCATCTCGGTATCGCGGGCGCGGTCTTCACCTCGAAGACCAGCGTCAATATCCCGCATGCCTATGCCGATCTGCGCTTCAATCCGAGCTTCGACCGCAAGACCGGCTACTTCACCCGCTCGATCCTGTGCGTGCCGGTGGCCAACAAGAACGGCGATCTAATCGGCGTGACGCAGGTGCTGAACAAGCGCGGCGGCACCTTCACCAACGAGGACGAGGCGCGGCTCAAAGCCTTTACCTCGCAGATTTCGATCGGTTTGGAAAACGCCAAGCTGTTCGACGACGTGCAGGCGATCAAGAACTACAACGAGTCGGTTCTTGAATCGATGTCCAACGGCGTCATCACCTTCAGCGAAGACGGCAAGGTGGTCACCTGCAATGCCGCCGGCGGCCGTATCCTGAAGGCACGCATCGCCGAGATGGTGGGTAAGACCGGCGCCGAACTTTTGACCGGCGCCAATGCCTGGGTGCTGGAGAAGCTGGCTGCCGTCAAGGAGAGCGGCAATGTCGAGACGGTGGTCGACGCCAAGATGGCGGGCCTGCTCGACCCGACCGATCTCAACGTCAACGTGACCATCATGCCGCTGCGCTCGGGCGAGAAGAAGCTCGGCTCGCTGGTGATGATCGAAGACATCTCCAACGAAAAGCGCATGAAGTCGACCATGTCGCGCTACATGGACCCCGCGCTGGCCGACAAGCTGCTGGCGGCCGGCGAAGAGGCGCTGGGCGGCCAGTCGGTCGAGGCGACCCTGCTGTTCTCCGACGTACGCGGGTTTACGACACTGTCGGAAGAACTGGGCGCGCAAGGCATCGTCAGCCTGCTCAACGAGTACTTCACCCTGATGGTCGATTGCATCTCCGACCAGGGCGGCATGCTCGACAAGTTCATCGGCGACGCGATCATGGCCAAGTTCGGCATCCCGCCGCTGACCCACGAAGACGACGAGGACCGCGCCGTGCGCACGGCCATCGCGATGATGCGCGAACTGAACGCCTTCAACGGACGCCGCACGGCCGAGGGCAAACGACCGATCGATATCGGCATCGGCCTCAACACCGATCAGGTCGTGTCGGGTAATATCGGCTCGCCGACGCGCATGGAATATGCCGTGATCGGCGACGGCGTGAACCTGGCCTCGCGCCTGGAATCGGCGTGCAAGGAATACCGCACCCACATCCTCGTCAGCGAGAACACGGTCAACAAGTTGAAGGGCACCTATCGCCTGCGCGAGATGGATCTGATCCAGGTGAAGGGCAAGACCAAGACGGTCGCGATCTACGAGTTGCTCGACTACCACACCGAAGAGTCCTTCCCGAACATGCGCGCGGCCCTGCAGTCGTTCCAGGCAGGGTTGCAAACTTATCGCGAGTGCAAGTTCGACGACGCGGCCAAACTGTTCGCCGAGGCCCTGAGCCAGAACCCCGATGACGGCAGTGCCAAGATGTTCATCGAGCGCTGCGCCTATCTCAAGGACCATCATCCCGGCGAGAATTGGGATGGCGTCTGGGTGATGAAGTCGAAATAGCCTTTTTGTGCCGCCGTCGCGGCCGAAGCAGTTCCCGATGAAATTCGATCCGCCGCGCCGCGCCGTCTTCCTCGCCGGCTTCACCGCCTTCATCGACCTGTACGCGCCGCAATCGGTGCTGGGCGCACTATCGGCCGAATTCCAGGTGACGCCGGCCGATGCGGGCAAGATCATCGGCATCTCGACCTTTGCCGTGGCTGTCGCCGCGCCCTTCGCCGGCATGATCGCCGACAAGTTCGGCCAGCGCCGCGTGATGATGGCCGCGCTCTGCATCCTGGTCCCGGTGACGGCCCTGCTGGCCGCCGCGCATGGGCTGATGCCGATGCTGGTGCTGCGTTTCCTCCAAGGCCTGCTGCTGCCGGCGATCTTCTCGACGGCTATCGCCTTCACCGCCGACTTCTGGGGACCGGTCGAGGCGGCAGACGTGACCGGTCTCTACGTCCTCGGCTCGGTGCTGGGCGGTTTCTCTGGCCGCTTCTTCACCGCCGTGGCCGCTGATCATTTCGGCTGGCGCGGCGGGTTTCTCGTACTGACACTGGTGACGGCGCTCGCCGCTTTCGGGATATGGAAGTGGCTGCCGAGGCGGCCGCGGCGCACCGGCATCCGGCCGCCGGGTCTCGGCGCCTTTCTCGATCATCTGCGCAATCCGCCGTTGCTGGCCACCTATGCCGTCGGCGGCGCGATGCTGTTCGGCAATGTCGCGACCTTCACCTATATCGATTTCCGGCTCGAACATGCGCCGTTCAATTTGAGCCCGACGGCACTCGGCGCGGTGTTCGTCGTCTACCTGATCGGCGCCATCGCCACGCCGGTGAGCGGGAGCTTCATCCGGTGGCTGGGCCGGCGCGGCGCGCTGGCGGTGGCGACCGGATTCGGTGTGCTGGGCATCGTCGGCACGCTGTTCGACTGGCTTCCCGCCATCATCGCCGGGCTTGCCTTCTTCGTGACCGGCGTGTTCATCGCCCAGACTTGTGCGCTCGGTTTCATCGGCATCACAGCGCGGCACAACAAGACCACCGCCGTCGGCCTCTATGTCTGCCTCTATTACATCGGCGGGAGCGTGGGGGCCCTTCTGCCCGGCATCATCTGGGACAGCACCGGCTGGCCGGGTTGCGTCGGGCTGGTTGCGTTCACCACCACCGTGGCGACGCTGCTGGCCATGTGGGCCTGGCGGACGCGCATCGTCGTCATCGAGCCGAAAGTGACCTGACCCTCCGCGCGCTTGCCCCGACTGGGGGCGCGGCCTATAAGGGGCGGACGCGAAAGGATAACCGTATGTTTGTCGTCACCGGCGGCGCCGGGTTCATCGGGTCCAATCTGCTGGCCGCGCTGGAAGCGCGCCGCGAAGCACCGCTGGTCGTGGTTGATCGCCTGCGCAGCAATGACAAGTGGCGCAACATCGCCAAACGCGAGATTTCCGACATCGTCCATCCCGACAAGCTGTTCGAGTTTCTCGACGCACATGCGGGGCGGATCAGCGCCGTCTTCCATATGGGCGCGATCTCGTCGACCACCGCGATCGACGGCGACCTGATCGTCGACAACAACTTCAACCTGACCGTCGCGCTGTTCGCCTGGTGCACGCGCAACAATGTGCGCATCATCTACGCCTCCTCCGCGGCGACTTATGGCGACGGCAACGAAGGCTTCGACGATGATGCCTCGATTCCGGCGCTGGCCCGTCTGCGGCCGCTCAACGCCTATGGCTGGAGCAAGCATCTGTTCGACCGGCGCGTGGCGCGCAAGTTGGCCGACGGCAAGCCGATGCCGCCGCAATGGGCCGGATTGAAGTTCTTCAATGTCTACGGCCCCAACGAATACCATAAGGGTTCGCAGGCGAGCGTCGTCTCGCAGATATTCCCGCATGCCGAAGCGGGGGCGACCGCCAACCTTTTCAAATCGCACAACCCGCAATATGCCGACGGCGGGCAATTACGCGACTTCATCTGGGTCGACGACGTCGTCCAGATCATGCTGTGGCTCTACGACCATCCGAAAGTGAACGGGCTGTTCAACGCCGGCACCGGCAAGGCGCGCTCGTTCCTTGATCTCGCCTCCGCCGTCTACCGCGCGCTCGGCAAGGAGCCGCATATCCGCTACGTCGATACGCCGGTGGAGATCCGGCCGCGCTACCAGTACTTTACCGAGGCACGCATGGATAAGCTGCGCGCCGCCGGCTATGACCGGCCCTTCGCCTCCCTGGAAGACGGCATCAGCGTCTATGTGACGCGGTACCTTGCCGCCCTGGACCGGTATCGCTGATGGCACTGGTTTATCCGGACATCGATCCGGTTCTGATCCGCATCGGGCCCTTCGCGCTCCGGTGGTACGCGCTCGCCTATATGGCCGGGCTGTTCGGCGGCTGGCGCTATATGCGTTACCTCGCCAGCAAGGCGAAAGTGATCAGCGCGCAACAGATCGACGACTTTCTGGTCTGGGCCACGATCGGTGTCGTGATCGGCGGGCGGCTGGGGTATGTGCTGTTCTACAAGCCGGTCGATTATTTTCACGATCCGGCGGAGATCATCGCGCTCTGGCATGGTGGCATGTCGTTCCACGGCGGCCTGCTGGGCGTGATCGTTGCCATCATCCTGTTCACGCGCATCAACAAGCTGAACACGCTGGCCGTGGGCGATCTGATCGCCGTCGTCGCGCCGCTGGGCCTGTTCTTCGGTCGCATCGCCAACTTCATCAATGGCGAGCTGGTGGGGCGCCCCGCCGACCCCGATCTGCCCTGGGCGATGATCTTCCCCAAGGTCGACCAGATCCCGCGCCACCCCAGCGAGCTCTACGAGGCCGGTCTCGAAGGCCTGGTCTTGCTGATCATCATGCATCTTCTGTGGCGGAACGCGCGCCTGCGCGACAAGCCCGGCGTACTGACGGGCTGCTTCCTGATCGGCTATGCCGCCGCGCGCATCTTCTCCGAATTCTTCCGCGAACCCGACAGCTTCCTGGGTCCGGTGATCGGGCAAGCCACCATGGGCCAGGTGCTGAGCATCCCGGTGGCGATCCTGGGTATCGTGCTGATCGCCTGGCCGAGGCGCAAATCGCCGTGACGCCATTGGGCGCCCTGATCCGCGCGCGCATCCAGGAGCGGGGGCCCATTTC
>CAZNZI010000052.1:0-3193 GCA_964577475.1 uncultured Rhodospirillaceae bacterium | reverse complement strand
GCCGTGTCGCCGCCGGTGCTGGTTTTCAGATAGCCGAAGATCTTCGGCCCGAAATAGCCGCCGAGATTGCCGACCGAATTGACGGTGGCAATACCGGCCGCCGCGCCGATGCCGCTGAGGAAGGCCGTTGGCAGGGTCCAGAACACAGGCAGGATCGAGAAGAAGCCCCAGGCGGCGATGCACAGTACGGCGATCTTCGCGATCGGGTCGGTAATCACCGCGGCCAGGCCCAGGCCGACCACCATGGCGGTGAAAGCGGCCACCACATGCCAGATGCGGTCGCCGGTCCTGTCCGAATGACGGCCCCATAGAATCATGCCGGCCGCGCCGACGACGTAGGGCAGGGCGGTGATGAACCCGGCCTGCACATTGCTCACGCCGAACGCCTTCACGATCTGGGGCAGGAAGAAGCTCAGCCCGTATTGCGGGATGTTGAGCGCCATATAGACGCAGCCCAGAAGAAGGACGCGCGGGATCACGATCGACTGCAACAGCGAAAGCCGCACGATCGACTCGCGATTGGCGCGCTCGGCGTCGAGGCGCTTCTGAATCCATTCGCGCTCATCGGGCTCCAGCCACTTGGCGTCGGCCGGCTTGTTGGTCAGGTAGAAATAGACCGCGAAGGCCACCAGCAGCGCCGGGATGCCTTCGATGATGTACATCCACTGCCAGCCATGCAGTCCGGCCACGCCCTCCATGTCGAGGACGAAACCCGAGATCGGCGCACCGATCACGGTCGAGACCGGAATTGCCACCATGAAGATGCCGACGATCCGGGCCCGATAGGCCGAGGGGAACCAGAGCGTCAGGAAGAAGATGATGCCGGGGAAAAACCCGGCTTCCGCGACACCCAACAGCAGGCGAACGATGTTGAAGCTGAGTTCGCCGGTCACGAAGGCTTGCGCGCCCGAGACGAGACCCCAGGTGAACATGATCCGCGCGATCCAGAGCCGCGCGCCGAACTTGTTGAGCAACAGGTTGCTGGGAATTTCGAAGAAGAAGTAGGCGATGAAGAAGATGCCCGCCGCGCCGCCGAAGGCTTCGGCGGTCAGGTTCAGGTCCTTCGTCATCGTCGTGCCGGCGAATCCGACATTGACCCGATCGAGATAGGCGATGAAGTAGCAGAACATCAGGAACGGCACGATGCGCCGGCTGATCTTGCCCATCGTCCGGGATTCGATTTCGCTGACGTCCGCGGTGGGTGCCATGCTGCCTCCTTTGCCGCCCGGTCGGCGGGTGCAATTGGCGGTCAGCTTGTTCCCCGTCCGTTGCCGGGGCAAGGGGGTGGGCATACGAAAGCCGCGCCTTGTCACAGGCGCGGCTTTGTCTCAGGCCGTGCTTCGCGGTTGCGGCAACTAGGCGACGCGCGACTTTTCGCCCTTCGCCAGCGCGATTTCCGTGATGCGCAGGCCGTTCTTGGTGATGCGCGAAGGATAGCGGTCGCCCAACCGTTCTTCATGCGGCGGCAACACGCGGCGGGTTTCGTTGCCGACCAGCTTCACCATCTGCTCGGTGGTGTTGATCAGGTTGGTGTGGCTGCCCACGGCCAGGCCGATCGGCAGGTAGCGGCCATCCGGCGCGCCGCCCTTGCCCGAAACGTCGCCCAGGTTCTCGAACTGGTAGATCAGATCGCCGGCCAGGATCCAGGTGTCCTGCGATTCCGTCTTGCCGTCGTTGCGCACCGAGACCCACATCGAGCCATAAGTATGGGTATCGGGCGCGGCATAAAGGTCGATGCCGGGCAGCACGTTGTCCATGTCGCCGTCGACGCAGACCAGCCGGTGCTGCCGCGCGAGATCGACGCCGTTCAGGATGTCGCCGGGATCGATGCCGGTCAGCAGGAAGCGCATGCGTTCGGGCAGGGAAAGCGCCCACACCCATTTCGAGATTTCGCGCTCCTGGATATAGAAGGTCGCCTTCGGGAAATCGCCGACATTGCCGAAGTGGTCGAAATGGGCATGCGAGATGAAGATCGTGTCGATCTCCTCGGGCGTCAGGCCGATCTCGGACAGCACCTCCTTGGGCGAATGCCAGTTCTCGACGAACAGGCTCTCGGCGAATTCCTTGGCGTAGCCGCGGTGGTTGTAGCCCACATCCTGCATCGCAATGCGGCCATGGCCTTTGATGATGGTGTAGCAATAGGGAAGCTTGAGATAACCCTGGTTATGGGCGTGATAGATCACGCCGCTTTTATCGAATTTGTTGGAGTAGCTGTATTCCAGGATCCAGATCGAATATTCGGCCATCGTCCCTTTCTCCCCAAATATGTTGTTCGGCCCGTCTAACCGACGAGCTTCTTTCCGCAACTGCAACACGAGTCGCTGGTATCGATCATCGTCAAGCCGATGCGGTGATCACAGATGCTTTGCATGAGCTGATAGGCGGCGTGCAGATGTTTCGAAGCGCGCGCCACGCCGTCCTCGGTGCGCGACCGCCGCATCTCGGCGATGACCGCCAAGGCGTCGTTGATATGGGCGGCCGCTTCCTTCAGCTTAGGTCCGTCGGCGGCGCGTGCTTCGGGAATGCTGAGCCGCGCGAGTTGATCGGCCGTCTCGGCCCAGCGTTCACGCGCGACTGCCAGATCGGGCAGGTCGGCAGCATCTTTCTGCAGCTTCGACTGGATCAGGATCAGAAGGCCCGAAATCTGGCCGAGCAGGGCGCGCAGATTGCCGAACACGCCTTCGACCGAAAGGGAATAGGCGATCAGCCGCTCGTCGCCCGCGGGGCCGATCAGGTCCTGGCGCGCCTTCCAGGCAGCGGCCGAGTCCTTCACCTCGAAGCCGGTCGCCGCCCGGCTGACAGAGGCAAGGTGCTGCTTGAGCGCGTCGCTGTCGGCCATGGATCAATCCACCGTCCAGCCGCCGTCGATCACCACCGCCGAGCCCGTCATCATCGCCGAAGCATCGGAGGCCAAGAGCAGGATCGCGCCGAGCAGATCGTTCACCTTGCCGACGCGCCCGAGCTTGATCTTCGTCAGCACGCTTTCCTTGAACTTCGGGTCCTTGAGGAAGCTGTTGGCGAGTGGCGTTTCGACGAAGGTCGGGCAGATCGTGTTGACGCGGATGTTGTAGGGCGCGAGGTCGACCGCCATCGCTTTGGTCATGCCCTCCATGGCCCATTTCGACGCGCAGTAGACGGTGCGGGTCGGGGCACCGACGAGGCCCATCTGCGACGAGATGTTGACGATCGAGCC
>CAZNZI010000051.1:0-5648 GCA_964577475.1 uncultured Rhodospirillaceae bacterium | reverse complement strand
GGTTGCGCGAGGTGGTCTTCTGCTCGATCGAGATTGCGGGCGACAGGCCCTCGATCAGATCGACATCGGGCTTGGACATCAGTTCCAGGAACTGGCGCGCATAGGCCGAGAGCGACTCGACATAGCGCCGCTGTCCCTCGGCATAGATGGTATCGAAGGCGAGCGACGATTTCCCCGATCCCGACAGGCCCGTGATTACCACGAGTTGGTCGCGGGGGATGTCGACATCGACGTTCTTGAGATTGTGTTCGCGGGCGCCGCGAACGCGGATTGTGCCAGTCATTGGCCCATAATATGGGGCGGAAACGGGCCAGTGCAATCGCAGGCCGCACAGGTCGGAGTTACCCACAGAATGCTTGTATTTCGGCGAGAATCGGCCTTCCCGGGGTGGGGCGGGGCGGTCTAGAGTTTCGGCCACGTTGAGCCGGCAATTGTGCCGATGATCGGATGGAGGAACTCATGGCGGGTAGCGTCAACAAAGTCATTTTGGTCGGCAATCTGGGACGCGATCCCGAAGTCCGATCCACCCAGAATGGCGGCAAGATCGTCAATCTGAACATCGCCACCTCTGAAAACTGGAAAGACAAGAATTCCGGCGAGCGCCAGGAAAAGACGGAATGGCATCGCGTGGTGATCTTCAACGATCGCCTGGGCGAAGTGGCCGAGCGCTATCTGAAGAAGGGCAGCAAGGTCTATGTCGAGGGCCAGCTGCAGACCCGCAAATGGACCGATAAGGAAAACCAGGAGCGCTACACGACCGAGGTCGTGATCGGCCGCTTCAAGGGTGAGTTGACGCTGCTCGATGGGCGCAGCGGCGGCGGCGCGGGCGCCGATATGGGCGGCGGTGACGAGCCGGCAATGAGCCGCAGCTCCGGTGGCGGTGGTGGCCGTTCGTCGAGCGGTCCGAGCGGCGGTGGTGGCTGGGATGCGCCCGCAGGTGGCGATCTCGACGACGAGATCCCGTTCTAACCTTCGAATCCAAATCGTCGGGTGATTGTCAGATGGTGGGCACTTCGCGGCGCTCACCATCTGCTTTTTCATGGTACGGCCATTCGTAGAGGGCTCCGCACGCGCGGTGGCTCGAAGCGCTGGCAGTCCGCGAGGGCGAAAGTGTCCTTCATGTCGGCACCGGCACCGGCTACTACACCACCATGCTGGCGGAGTTCACCGGTCCGAACGGCCGGGTTCACGCCTTTGAGATCGACCAGGGCTTGGCGGAGCGAACCGCCCAGAACGTCGCACACCTGCCTTGGGTGACCGTTCACCACCGCTCCGGTGTCGACGGCGATTTGCCGAAGGTGGATACGATCTACGTCAACGCCGGTCTGACGCAGCCGAGCAAAGCTTGGCTTGATGCTTTGCGGTGGGCGGGCGGCTGATATTCCCACTCGCACCGAAGGATAAGCTCGGCGGAATGCTGCTGATCGAAAAGCCGGAGGTCGGGCCGGTCTGGCTGGCGCGTTTCGTCTCGCGCGCGGCATTCATTCCTTGTGTCGGCGGACAGAATACGGAGACCGCCAACAGTCTCGAGGCCGCGTTCTCGGTAGGCCGCGGCGAGGATGTCCGGTCGTTTCGGACCGATGCTCCCCTTCCTGAGACGTGCTGGTTCGCCGGTGACGGCTGTGGCTCTCGACCGCCCCGTAATGGAGCGGCGGCGCACCTTATAAGAGAGCGGAAGAGGGGATTGGGAGGCGGAGCCTCAAAACCCTAAATCGTAGGAAAAACAGGGCCTTAAACGAAAACGGCGGTCACTGGGACCGCCGAAACCCGCCGGCCATGCGGGAGCATGACCGGCGGTTCGAAGCAAATTAGAAGAATTACTTCTTCTTCTTCGCGGCCTTCTTCTTCGCGGGCTTCTTGGCCTTGGTGGCCTTCTTCGCGCCAGCGCTCTTCGACTTCGTTGCCTTCTTAACCATATTAAGCCCCCTTAGTGGCTATCGGCACGCCCGACTGTCCGGGGATGGTGCCTGTGTTGAACCAATGGTGGTGAGGGAGAAAAAAGGAGATCACCACCACGACTACTTCACTCAAACATCGTCACTCGAAACATCTTGCCTCGGAACCAACCGCGACACCTCTCCAGGTGTGGAAGGAAGCTCCACAAAACCAAACGCACATGACGCTCGATCCGAAAACTTCCTGCCTTTGTCTACCCCGTCGACGTCTCCGCCGACACGCAATTGGTGGTTGACGATATCGACATACTACCACTAGCGACGAGTTCTGCAATAACTCTCTGCGCAGAATCGCAATTTTTTTTCAAAACCGTGACTCGCGCGTGACGATGAGGGCGATGGAGCGCGTCGCGCGTGTCGTGCAGAATGCTCTCCATGTGCGGTCGATTCCCTCGTTCACGAACCACCGACGAGATCGCGAAGCTGTTTCGCGTCGCCGGTCCGATGCTCAACACAACGCCGAGCTATAACGTCGCGCCGATGCAGGACGTGCTCGCGATCATTTACGAAAAGCATTCTGCCGCAAGGGTTTTCGCGACGCTGCGCTGGGGCCTCATTCCGCGCTGGGCGAAGGACGCGAGCGTCGCGGCGAAGCTGATCAACGCGCGGAGCGAGACGCTTTTGGAGAAGCCGTCGTTCCGTGATGCATTCCGTCAGCGACGCTGCGTGATCCCCGCCGACGGGTTCTATGAGTGGACGCGCGACGCGCGTCGCCAACCTTTCGCGGTCGCGAAAAGAGATCGGTCGATGATCGGATTCGGGGGACTCTGGGACGAATGGACCGATCCGGCGAGCGGTGAGAGGGTCAAAACTTGTACGATCGTCACCACGGAAGCGAACCCGCTCTGCGCTCCGATCCATGATCGAATGCCGGTGATCGTCGCCGATGGCGACATCGCGACGTGGCTGGGTGAAGAGCCGGCGACCGAACGATCGATCACCGATCTTCTCCATCCGTATCCGGCGAACGACCTCGAAGTCTTCGCGGTCGGCAAGCGGGTCGGCAATGTGCGCAACGACGACCCAACGCTCTTCCAGCCGGCGGCCGAAACCGGCCCCGCGGCGCCCGAAGACAAGGACAAGTATTCGCCACGGCTCCTATAGCAAAGCCCGGCCGGCCACCTTCACGCGGGTCCGGTACAGGGAGGAGGAGGCGGTTATGTAAAGGTCGCGATACCCCTCTCCGCCGAAGCAGAAATTAGCGCAATTTTCCGGAGTTTTAATGATTCCAAGGGCTTGGCCTTTGGGATCGAAGACATGGATGCCGCCCGGGCCGGTGCAATAGAGATTGCCGGCCCCGTCGATCTTCATTCCGTCCGGCGATCCGTCGCCTTCGCCTTTGGTCTCTCCCCAAACCGTGCTGTTCGACAGTGCACCGCCCGCGTTGACGTCGAAAACCCGGATATGGCCGCGCATCGTGTCGTTGACGAAGAGCCGGTGCTCGTCGAGAGAGAAGATCAGGCCGTTGGGCTGGTCGAAGTCGCTGACCAGCAGAGTCGGCTCGGCCTTGCCCGGATCGATCCGATAGACGCCGCGATGGGGGAGTTCCTGCTCGCGGGGCACGCCGTAGTACTCCATACGCCCGAAGCTCGGATCGGTGAAGAAGATCGCCCCGTCGGACCGGACGACGATGTCATTCGGACTGTTGAGTTGCTTCCCCTGATAATGAGTGGCCAAGACGGTGATCTTGCCGTCCAGTTCCTCGCGCACGACGCGGCTGGTGGCATGCTCGCAGGTGACGAGCCGGCCCTGCCTGTCGAGGGTGCTGCCGTTCCCCTTATTGCTGGGGTCGCGATAGACCTCGACCTTGCCCGACGGATGCCAGCGGTGCATCCGCGCGTTCGGGATGTCGCTGAAGGTCAGATACGACTTGGAAGGATGCCAGACCGGCCCCTCGGTGAAAGCGAAGCCGGTCGCCAGGCGCTCCAGCTCCGCATCATCGCCGACCACCGCGCGGAAACGCGGGTCGCGGATCTCGACGGGCATGACGCTATTTCTTCTTAGCGGCCTTTTTCGCCCGGGCGCGATGGACCGCGACTTGGGTCGCGTCGAGATACCAGTCCTCTGCCTTCACGTCCTCGAACACGACCCAGATATCCGACTTCCCAATGCCGGTGGTCTCGGACACCACTTCGGTGATCTTGGTCGCGATCTTGTCGCGGCGCTTCTGATTGTGACCCTCGACCCATTTGACGGTGATGAACGGCATCTCTTGTCCTCCCAGAGTGGCCGGTCTTCGAAGCCTTGCAGCGCTCTCGCCGGCTGATCGTCGGATCGTAGCATCGCCTTTGAGGTCCGCCAACCGCGCCGCCTCGGCTTTACGGGCCGGTTGCCTTCGCCTACAGTCTCGGCCGCATTGTTCCCAGAGGGCTTTCCATGCGCCGTTCCACTTATTTCCTGCCCACCTTGAAAGAGAATCCGTCCGAGGCGCAGATCGTCTCGCATCGTCTGATGCTACGCGCCGGAATGATGCGGCAATCCTCCGCCGGCATCTACACCTGGCTGCCGCTGGGCTACCGCGTGCTCAGGAAGATCGAGCAGATCGTGCGGGAGGAGCAGGACCGGGCCGGGGCGCAGGAATTACTGATGCCGACCATCCAGCCGGCCGAACTCTGGAAAGAGAGCGGCCGCTACGAGGATTACGGCAAGGAAATGCTGCGCATCACCGACAGGCATGAGCGCGAGATGCTCTATGGCCCGACCAACGAAGAGCTGATCACGGCCGTCTTCCGCGAATGCGTGAAGAGTTATAAGGAGCTGCCGCAGATCCTCTATCACATACAGTGGAAATTCCGCGACGAGGTGCGTCCGCGCTTCGGCGTGATGCGTGGCCGCGAGTTCCTGATGAAGGACAGCTACTCCTTCGACCTGGATGCGGCCGCGGCCCGGCGGTCATTCCAGAAGATGTTCGTCGCCTATATGCGCACTTTCTCCCGAATGGGGCTGAAGGCGATCCCGATGCGGGCCGATACGGGGCCGATCGGCGGCGATCTGTCCTATGAATTCCAGATCCTGGCCGACACCGGCGAATCAGCGGTTTTCGTCGATAAGACCCTGCTGGACGCCGATTGGGCGGGGCGGGAAGTCGACTATTCCAAGGACCTGACGCCTTTGGTCGAGGAATTGACCAGCCATTATGCTGCCACAGAGGAGAAGCACGATCCCGCCATGGAAGCGAAGCTTGGCGATCGTCTGGTGAAGGCCCGCGGCATCGAAGTGGGCCATATCTTCTATTTCGGCACCAAATACTCGAAGCCCATGGGCGTCGTCCTGCCGGGGCCGAACAGCGAACAGATCACCGTCGAAATGGGCTCTTACGGCATCGGCGTGTCGCGCCTGGTGGCGGCCATCATCGAGGCCAGCCATGACGACGCCGGCATCATCTGGCCGGAACCCGTGGCGCCGTTCCGTGTCGGCCTCGTCAATTTGAAGCCGGGCGACGGCAAATGCGACGAAGCCTGCGCGACAATTTATAAAGCGCTCGGCGACGACGTTCTCTACGACGACCGCGACGAGCGGGCCGGTGTGAAATTCGCCGAAATGGACCTGATCGGCCTGCCCTGGCAAGTGGTGGTCGGGCCGAAGGGCATCGCCGGCGGCACGGTCGAGGTCAAGAAACGCGGCGCGACCGCCAAGGAAGAAATGTCCGTCGACGCTGCCATCGCGCGCTTCACCGCGCCGGTCAATAAGAAC
>CAZNZI010000050.1:0-10756 GCA_964577475.1 uncultured Rhodospirillaceae bacterium | reverse complement strand
CCAGCTGAAGGACGAACAAAAGCGCAAAGACATCATCGCCTTTCTCAAGGCAATCAAAAGCAAGCCGGAATGCAATTGAGCGCTCCGGCCAATATGGCAGGTATTCCGCACTATCACGCCTATTCCGGGCCGGCGCTCTTCTCGGAAGGCTTCCGACCATTCTTTCTGCTTGCCGCCGTCTGGGCTGCTGTCGCAGTGCCATTATGGCTCGCGATCTTTTCGGGTGTGAGCCAGGTGCCCAACGCGCTGAGTCCAGCCCTGTGGCACGGGCACGAGATGGTCTATGGTTACGCTTCCGCCGTGGTGGCTGGATTCCTGCTGACCGCGATCCCGAATTGGACGGGCCGCATGCCCTTGCAGGGATCGCCGCTCATTCTTCTCGTTGTCCTGTGGATCGTCGGCCGTGTCGCCGAACTGTCCTCGGCCTGGATCGGGCCGGGAGCGGCGGCGGCCTTGGATCTCGCTTTCCCTGTGGCCTTCTTGGCGGCGGTGGGACGTGAGATCGTAGCGGCCCGTAATCGACGGAACTTGCCGATGCTCCTGGCCCTGGCGTTGCTGCTCGCGGGCAATGTGCTTGTCCACCTCGAAGCGCTACGGATCGCGCCAACCGGCGAGGTCGGGCTGCGTCTGGGCGTAGCCACCCTGCTGATGCTGATCAGCCTAGTCGGCGGGCGAATCATCCCGAGCTTCACGCGCAACTGGCTGATGAAGCAAAGCCCAAACGTACCGATGCCCGTCACCCCCGGCCCCCTCGATCTTATCGTTCTGACGACGACTGGCGTCGCCCTTGTTGCCTGGGTAGCACTGCCGGCGTCTCTCGTATCGCCCTGGCTGGCGCTTACCGCCGGATTGCTCCAGGCGGCGCGGCTAGCTCGGTGGGGTGGGCATCGGGTGTTACGCGAACCATTGCTCTGGGTCCTGCATCTCGGTTATGCCTGGGTCGCGATCGGATTCCTTCTCCAGGCGGCGAGCGCGCTGTTCGCTGTGCTGCCACCCACTGCGGCTCTGCATGCGTTTACAGCCGGTGCCATCGGGATCATGCCACTTGCGGTGATGACACGGGCCACGCTTGGGCATACTAGCCGACAACTTCACGTCGGAATCGCCACCGCCACAGTTTATGGGCTGGTGACGGTGGCCGCGCTGGCGCGTGTGGGGGCATTTGCGGCCGGCACTGAATATCTCCAAGTGCTGATATTCTCAGGCGAAGCTTGGTGCCTCGCTTTCGCCCTCTTTCTCGCGATCTACGTGAAGGCGTTAATTCGGCCTCCCTATCGCGGACAACCACTAGGAGATCAATCGCCTGGAAGAGCGAACAACTGAGCAAGTGCAGGTTGATGCCTACACGAGAGCCCGACTAGTACGATTGGTGCCGATGTCACTTGCATAGCCATCAAAACCTGCCGCGAAGAGACGCCAAGGGACGTGGGTGGAACTCTCGTCCCGGTAATGGCAGTGATTCAATACCTGTGATGCCCGACGACCGAGACAAGCAAGCGCGTCTTTGACGGCCTCCTCGGCCTCCACTCGAATCCGAGAGAGAGCATTTTCGATCCTGGCTCCCTTATCCATTGAGCTCGGCGGCCAAGGCCATCCCCATCCCGCGGCCCTCCCGAAGATCGGAGAGTTGCTGATCGGAGAGTGTTTTGACCGAGCGGTTGTCCATTCCGGCATAGGGCTGGCCCTCACCGGCTACGGCGAGGCCACCCCAGACGATTCCGAGTGCTATCGCTCCAATCACAACCTTCATCGCAACCTCCCGAAATTAAGCCCCTCAGTAAGCGTAGCTGAGTGCTGCGCCTCCGACGGCAGATATCGCGACCACGACCACAGGTGGCGACCGCCATGCTGTCAATAGAACGAAGCACAGCAACGCGAGACCGAAATCGCTTGGCGTCTTAACAGAACTCGTCCAAACCGGGTTGTAGAGTGCCGCGCCAAGCAGACCGACGACCGCCGCGTTTACACCACGCATGATCGCCTGCGCACTGGTGCGCCTGCGGAACGTGTCCCAAAAGGGCAAAGTGCCGAGGAGGATCAGAGTGCCGGGAATGAAAATGCCGATGAGGCCCAGAATAGCCCCGCCGATGCTGTCAGTGGGCGTAACCACCGCGCCGAGATAGGCGGCAAAGGTGAAGAGGGGGCCAGGCATAGCCTGCGCCGCGCCATAGCCGCAGAGGAAGGCGTTGTCGCTTATCCAACCGGACGTCACGAATGCTTCGCGGAGCAATGGGAGCACTACATGTCCGCCCCCGAAGACGAGTGCGCCCGAACGGTAGAAGGCCTCGAAATGTGCAAGGTCGGCAGAGGCGACAACGTTGCGCAAAATTGGCAGACCAAACAGAAGAACGACGAATGTGATCAAGAATGCCACACCGGCGCGGCGGGACACGGGAACAAAGATTATACCTGGCACCGCAGCGGTTGCGCCACCGCACAGCCAGAGGCCGGCAAGGCCTCCGAGGACGATGACACCGATCTGCGCCGCTGAGGACACACTGAACAGAATGACCAAGGTGGAGATGACGGCGATCGAAGCCCGTTGCCGATCCGGGCAGAGAGAGCGCGCCATTCCCCATACGGCCTGGGCGACGATAGCAACGGCGACAAGCTTCAGCCCGTGAAGAACGCCGGTCCCGATGGGACCGCTCAACGCGTTCGCACCGAAGGCAAACAGAACCATGATGATCGCCGAAGGGAGTGTGAAACCAGCCCAGGCCGCGAGACCACCGAGATAACCTGCGCGCATCACGCCGATCGAAAATCCTATCTGGCTACTGGCTGGTCCAGGAAGGAACTGGCACAGTCCGACTAGATCGGCGAAGCTTTGTTCATCGAGCCATTTGTGCCGGACGACGAACTCATTCCTGAAATAGCCGATATGGGCGACCGGCCCGCCGAAGCTGGTGAGCCCGAGGCGCGTAAAGACACACAACACTTCGAGCGGTGAGACAACCAATTCGCTTCGATCTTCTTGTTGTTCTACGACTGACACGACCGCCCCCTCGGGCCATGATGCCCTAGCGCTGAGAGGCGTCAACGGTCGCATTCGTTGCAGAGCCGCTGGGTTCCGGAAATAGCTCGTTCGTGCGGCCGAGCGCCCTATAGGCGGCTAAGCCAGCCGAGGGTGTCCCGCGTCGCACTATAATCGGTGGTCGCGGCTAGCGTACCAAATGCAGCAATCGCAACCAAAGCGACAATAATCGCCCGCCGTGCGGGAGCAATCATCGGGTTTGAGAGAGTTCCTGGCACGGCTTTACGCCCTGTAAACATCGATCTGATGAGGTTCTCCCGTGTAATGATCCAGTCGAAAGCAACGCCGGCGATATGGCCGATGATCAAAGCGATGAGGACGTTCGATAACACGCTATGCACCAAACCTGCCGTAGCGGACTGCGGGGCCGTGACGAGGTGAGCGAGAGGTCCCGCGGCGTGACGCGTGGAAGCGAAGAGACCTGTTCCGACCATGGCCATTAGAATGATCAGCAAAAACACAATCATCCAGCCGCCCAGAGGATTGTGACCCGGATAATGCCCCGGCCGACGCCGCAGCAATTGGCGCCCATAGGCGATCGTTTTCGAGGGCGAGTAGATGAAATCCGCGAATCGGGAATATTCACTTCCCACAAACCCCCAGAACAATCGGAAGATCAGCAATCCAAAAATCACGAAGCCGCTGATGAAATGGACAATGGTCGCCGTTCCACCTTCTGGATCAACGAGAAAGAGATTGATGCAGACGAAAATCACCAGTGACCAATGGAATATCCGAGTCGCAATATCCCAGACTTGAACCTGGTGATGTGGACGATCCGCATCTTGTTCCATCGTCGCTGCTCCTGATTTCAAGGCGCGTGAAAGGCCACTATCGGCCGGTCCGCCATTGATCCTGGTCAACCGAAAGCAGATGGGAGCGGCCCAATAATGCCGTTCAACGTCGCATGGGCACAGGGTAGGCGCAACAATCTGAAATGCAGTCAGGCGAAGAAGAGAGTTCTCCGTCATGACTAGCGTTCTTCTTTTGCTACGCCGGCCGGCCGTTCGCGCGAGCCAATCCGGAGGGCCCTATTTCGCGCCGGTGAGCGGTCCCTCGGCGCAGGCAGGTTTGACCACACCCGTGAGGCCGATCCACAAGGCGATGGATACGACAGCAAATCCACCGAGCGTGAGGAAGGTCGCAGGGTAGCCGAGAAATTGAGCCAGCCATCCTCCGATGGCGGGACTCAAAGCAGCACCGATTCCTTGCGCGGTCATCACGGCACCTTGCCCAACATTGATGCGGCCGGTTCCGTTGAGGATCTGTGCCACCAGGCCGGGCACGGCAACGCTCTGAAGTCCCGCGCCGATACCGTCGAGGAACTGCACCGGATATACGCCCCAGCCTATGATCAGATCGGCGGCAACTAGCCCACGTATGGGAAGAGAGAGAAAAGAGACGAGCAGAACGAGCCAATACCCTTTCCGCTCGACCGCCCACATGGCGACAATCGACGCTACAATCATAATGGCTTGCGCAACCACGATCGTCTTGGCGACGAAGCTGGCTGGGTCACCTTGCTTCGCAGCGACGATGGCCAATCGATAGAGTGGCAGCATCGCGGCGTTGCCCAAGTGGAAAGGAGATGCGTTTTCGATCAAAGCCGCTTCCTTTTAGGGTGCTTGATTTAGCGCGGATTTAGTGCGGCGAAATCGATAGATAGCTCGGTCAGGATCGCGTTTCAGATCCCACCTCTAGCGTCTGGTCCTCAGGGAAACCCTAACTGGTTTGTAAGGGTCCCTATGCGCTATTTATGACCATAATAAAAATAAGAACCTAGGGGGATCGTTCAGTTCATAGGTCGCAAAAATGAATCAGAGGGGCTCGACTTCGCCGTCTGCCGACCAAGTGATGGAAGTCGAGAATACGATCTTAATCGTTGAAGACGACACCATCCTCCGCAGCGCGGTGGCAAAATACTTGCGGGCCAACGGCTTCATTGTCGTCGAAGCCGCGAATGCCGCGGAAGCGATCGACGTGTTAGCTGCAACTAAGGTGCATGCGGTTTTCACGGACGTCGAAATGCCCGGGACGATGAACGGGCACGATCTTGCACGATGGATCGAACATAAGCAGCCCGACTTACCCGTGCTGCTGGCTTCCGGTACTTTTTCAGAGATGCAGTATCCTCTCGCCGAGAATTTCTTCTTTAAGCCCTACGACCTTCCGGCAGTCCGAGATCGCCTCATGGAGCTGCTCGGCTCATCTGCATCAGATGAGCGCGCATAGCAACTTCGGCGCTTGGGCGACGCCGTCGGGTTTCGATCACGAAACCAAATATCGCTCTGCGGACTTTCCGGCTCCCATTCTGGGCCAGGAGCAAGGGCATCGGAAACCGCGCGAGTTGTGAAAGAACATTAGGTATTGCAATTAAACGGCACGATGAGAGATTCTGACATGAGACTTGATGCAATCAGTTTTCTGGTCGCGCCGCACTGTTTCCTGGAAGAGAATCCCGGTTAAGGCCGCCAGCAGCGGGTTTAGAGAGTAAACTTAGGCGCTTCCAACTTCCGACGCGTTGCCAAGATATTGGCATACTCGACATTGAGTGGGGTATCGCGAGCGATTTCGAGATAATTGCCGCTCTGGAACAATTGCAGCGTTCGCTCAGTCGCTTTCATCCACGGCCTAACAAAGAAGAAACGGTATCCGAGGTTCGCAAAGTGAGCGCGGAGAGCCAGATCCTGACGTAGGCCCGCTAGGTAATCGTAGAGCCTCTAATAGTCTCTAATAATTTCCTCTAGCGGTGGAAGGCTTCCATAGAATTTTACGTCG
Organism: uncultured Rhodospirillaceae bacterium; assembly: GCA_964577475.1. Classification (GTDB taxonomy): domain Bacteria; phylum Pseudomonadota; class Alphaproteobacteria; order Rhodospirillales; family Magnetospirillaceae; genus JASHSH01. The sequence goes on along the minus strand of CAZNZI010000050.1, from coordinate 4,944 downwards.
CCGGTTTCTTTGTTGACGAATATCGGTCCATTACCTGCCAATCTGTGGATGACATTTCCCGTCTCGATAAATTTCCGCGAGTTGTAAAAAAATATCCATGCCTTGGGAATTTCCATCGTGTGTTCTTGCACGATGTCCCAAGGCTGATCCTGTGGCGTTTTTTCTAAGAGCTTTTCGGACGCGCGCCGAAAACCACCTTCTTTGTCAAGCATGAACTTATCCTTCACGGACCGGTCGGCATAGCGGCGGCCGAGATGCAAATCCGAATATCGCAGGGGGACGTCCCTATACCAACGCTGTAGGGGGCAATTACATTCAATTGGGTCCGCTGAATACGGGGGATGCAGCGACAGATATGCCGTTCCGCGCAGACCCGCGATTTGACGCTCTGAGGGTCGTATTTCCGCAGGCAGTGGTGGATCAATTGCTCGAGGCAAGCGATTTTTCCGTCGATGGTTGAGCGATCGGCGATCATGGCCGCGATGACCTCGATGGCTGCGATGGCCCGCTTGTCGCCCGTCACCAGGAGCGGCAAGGCCCGTATCACGAGGATGGCCAGGAGCTGGCTTTCGCCGCTGTCGAGCGCGATCTGCCGTTTCACGGCTTCGGCTTCGAGTGTGGAGGCCAAGGCGATTTCGTCGTCCTCGGGTTCGAGGGCGGGCACCTGGGCTAGGAAGGCGTGCAGGGCCGCGGCCGCCGCTTCCTTGTTGGCGATCGATGACGAGCGGCTGATGCGCCGGGGCAGCACGAACTGGAGCGTCCCGAGGACAGAGGCTTGGCCGATCGGGGCCAGGCAATCGAGGATTTCGGCTGTACTCGCGTAGCAGCAGGCCTTGAGAATCACGTCGTTGTCGATCAGGACAAGGTCAGCCATCGGCGTCGGCCATTACGGTGGTCAGGTAGTCTTGGCCGTCTTCGCCCAGTTCGTCCCATTTGAGTTGTTGCTTGGCGATCGCGTTGACCTCGCGCCACACCGGCTTTTCTTCGGCATAGATGTATTTGAGTGCGGCGTTCGCGGCGGCCCAATTGCCGGTCCGGTATCCGACGCAGAGGGCCAAGGTTCCGGGCTCGATATGCTCGCGAGGGCCGGCATTCATCACCTCGTCTGCGAGGGCTCGGCCGGTAAAATTCGCGATATTCGTTTCGATTTGGGGGTTGGGTGTCCCGGTGAGCAGCGAAAGCGCGAACTCGTCGGCATCCTGTTCCTCGGGATCTCGGTCCACCGAGTCGGCGGAGTCCTTGAGATCGACAACGGCGTCAGACGCGATCAGGTGATGTCGGGCGATATGGCCGATTTCGTGAGCGAGGGCAAAGGCGATCGGCGCCGGATAGTTGGCGTCGCGGCCGAGCAGGATGGCGAACCTGTTCTCGATCTTGACGACCATGGCATGCATCGATTTGGCGGGGAGCGGGAAGACCCGAAGGTGGATGACCGGGATCCCGATGGCCCAGCACGTCGCCAATAGCCCTGCCAGGTCGACGAAGGTTTTGCCTCTGAGCAGAACCGTCCTCAGTTGCGCGCTGGAAATCCCCGAGACGTAATCGTCTTCGAAGGGGTTGGCCTTGATGAGCAGGCGTCCGATCGACATGCCGAAGGACGTCAGGGCGGCCTGCTGAGCTTCGTCCTCGCCTGTCAGGCTTTTGAATTTGGCTTTGTCGCGCCACACGAAATCGACCCGATCGCCGGTCAGGCTTTGAGGCGAAAGACCCAACCGCCGCGCCAAGGTGAAGCGCAAGTCGGCGCGGGCCGATTTCGAGGTCTCGGCCTGGTCGCTCCACCAGGTCGGCCAGGCGGCGTTGATGGCCTGGTCGCTGAGACCGGCCGCCTTCAGTTTCTTTCTGAGGTCCTTGGTGTCCGATTCCACGTTGGGCTGGCCTTTGGTACCCGCGCGGCCCTTCGGCGGGGGAGGATACACAACTGCCGCGGAAATGCGACCGCGCGTCTACGGCGGCGCGCCGTAACGGGTCTGTACTCGCCTAGAAGAGCCGCGGCTGGTTGTCGGCCGGGTAATAGCCGATCGACGGGCCTTCACGCATTTCAAGCGCGAGCTCGCGCCAATCGGAAGGCGACAAGGAAGGGACCGCGGCGTGCCAGCGGCGGATGAGGGCCCCGCCCACCAGGATGGGTGTCGTGGGGAGGGTCTTGAAGAAGATGAGGTTGATGATTTGCCACATGACGAAGAGGGTGGCGATGTAGAGACCGACGACTTGGCCGAATTCCAGCGGGGCTAGGTTGAGAAACGTCCCGTAGCCAAGCAAGAGCGCGGCGCCAAGCAAAAATAATCCAGCGCGGTAGAGATTCGCTTGATCGTGGATTGCTATGCGAACGACCGCGTCGCCAGTGACGTCGAGCGCCGACGCGCCGATGAGAAAGAATATGGGATGCAGGTTCTCGAATGCTTTTAACACAGCGCACCTCCCGATCGACATCCACGCGCTTCGGCATTCGATCGGAGATCGAGTTTCGAGGCGTTTGCTCCGCGCCATCGCCGGAGGTGAGCCACCATAGCTTGTGGGCCAGCAAAGCAGTTCGATTATCGGGGAGCGAGTTGGCGGGCGATGACACCTTCGATCCAGGACCCGATGCTCTCGCCGTGGCGATGCGCTTCGGCCTTGGCCGCGGCGCGGATATGCGGCGAAACCCCATCGAGTTTCCAATATCGTCCGGCGCCGTATTTGTGGCCGACGGCCGGCTCGGCCAAGGTGCGGTGGGCCAGGATCTTGTTGCCCGTGAGGTCGACGAGGTTCCAGTAGGTGGGGGCGACCCCCTTGCGGCGAAGCATCGCTTTGGCCTCGCTCAGTTCGTCGGGCTCGATCGCGCGCACCGGGAAGCTGAGATGGTCGGTGACCGCGTGCCAGTATGCAAAGGGCGTGGTTGCAGGGTCCTTGAGCAGGTGGCGGCTGGTGAGGCCGATGCCGTTGCAGGCGTCGACGAAGCGGCTCGGCCAGTCTTCGGTCAGCGCGAACGCCATTTCGAGCAGGAGGTTGCGGCAGCGTGGATTGAGCAGCTCGACTTCCTTGACGCGCGGAATGTTCGAGGTGGTCTCTGGGGCGCCGGCATGGTCGATCAGCCAATGCCGCATCGGTTGAGCGAAGCGGCCTGACGACAGGAGCCGGAAGACCAGCAGGAGCATTTTGAAATACGCCAGCGAGATGACGGGACCGTATGCCGGCAGGGTGTGCCACCGCTCTTTGATCAGGTCGAGCAGCGTCAGCTGCGTTCCCATCGAATAGCCACCCTCGGCCCTGGTCTTCCGCAAATCGTATCCGCAGCGCTGGCACAGGACAAACAGGCCATCCTGTCGGGCTTTGAGGATATCGAACGGCTTGGCGCAGGTTGGACAGCGATCGACGAGCAACTGGCGGTGGCGCAGACATACGGTCACAAACGACAGCCTCCAGTCGACGCGGTAGTACGGCGTCTTGTCGTCGGCGAGGCAGGCCGTGCAGATTTGCTGGCCGAAGGATCGTTTCGAGAGTTCGGTGCCGACCGGCGGCAACCAGGGCAGCTTGCCGAGCCCGTCATCGTGATCGAAGACGATGCCGGCCCAGGGGCGGATCGTCATCTTGACCAGGCGGTCGCTGTTCAAATCGGTATGGATGGCGAGAGCCTCGATCAGCGTATCGCAGGCGAAGCGGTCGAGGTCCCGACTATTGAGATTGGCCCCAGGGAGGACGGAGCGATAGAGATCCTTGGGCAGGATGCCGTTCGCCCGCGAGAGGCGGACGAACCAGGAGGAGAAGCTCTCACCAATCTCGGGGCGAGGGCAAACGGGCCAGACATATTTCTTCATGGTCCCCCCCGATTCGGTGAGGCCTTATCAGCGTTTCTCGGCAGCGGAACGGCGGAGATGCCCAAACCTGTAGTGGCAGCCTGCCGACTGGGTGAGTTCGCGCAGCAGCTTGCGCCTAGCCTTCAGCGACTTGTGGGCCGGCAGCGGGCCGAACTCCTCCATGGCCCGCCGTACGGCTTCGACGATGGCAGGCTTGGTCTTCGAAGGGTCGTATTTCCCGATGATCGGCGGAGGGCCTATGGGCTTCTTTAGTTTGCGACGACGCTTTTTTCCGAAGCGGCCGAGGCCGGCGCGCAGGGTTTTTGCACGCGCGGCCCACAGTTCGGCGCTTTGCATTTCGACGAGATCGGCCTGTTTCCAGTTTGCGGCGACGGAGCGCCGGGTAAATGGACCGATTGGCGGGAGGAAGGAGTAAAATTCCCGACGCCAGTCTTTAGGAAAGATCGCCCGCGCGAACGCCAGGTGGTTGGTGCTGGCCTCTTCGAGGATCGCCTTGTAGTCGGAGCGATTGTTGAACCGTTTTGTCAGTTGTGCGGCAAGCCGGGTCGCCACGACATCGGTATCGATAAGGTGGATATCGCCGCTCCGTATCGCGAGCTGAAGATACTCCGACGGCCAGATATCGAGCAGGAGGCGCGTGAAGAGGATGAACTTCAGCATTTCCCCGCCGGGTTCCTGGCTGCGGAGATGGACGAGAACGGTCGTGATCGGGTCGATGACCAACTGCCAGGCGAAGGCGATAGAGAGGGTCATCGTGTTCCGCTGCTCGGGCGGGATGGCGATTTTATCGTTAATGCCCCAGATATCCGCGATCGAGAATATCAGCCGTTCCGGTAGGTCATCGAAGCCAACCGCTTTGACCTTTATGTATCCGTTCAGCATGTGGACAAAGCGGATGAAGGTCCCTGCGGTGAAGGCATTTGCCCCTCTGGTGCCAACTTCGCGGGCGAAGCTGGAGGTGTCACGAACGGTTCGATCGAGAACGCCGATGACCTTGCGAGCGATGGCGTCAATCTCTCGATGATCGACGGTTGCAGAGAGTTCGTCCGGCTTCGGTGCCGGAGGGTGCTCGGGGCAGATCACGCGCCAGGCCGAGCGGGCGCTCAGAAGCTCGATGGGTCGACCTGCGGCCTCAGCGGCGGCCGCGGTA
>CAZNZI010000049.1:0-4530 GCA_964577475.1 uncultured Rhodospirillaceae bacterium | reverse complement strand
GAAGCGCACATGGTCCTTGCCCACGACATCGGCGAACACCACCCGCGCGTCGGGCACCGCGACCAGCGGCTCCACATTGCCCGCGCCGAACGGGCCGAGGCGTTCCATCTCCGAAACGAAGTCCGGAGTGGCGCCGGCGGGCGAGACCAGCGCATCGAGATCGAGGTCGAACGCATCGGCCACCGCGTCCGAAAGATCGGCGAAGCGCGCGGCCAGATAGTGCGAGAAGCCTTCCAGTTGGTCGCGAGTCAGACCGAAACCCGCCGCCATCGCATGACCGCCGCCATGTTCGATAATGCCCGCGTCCTTCGCGCCGCGAACGATCGCGCCGATGTCCACGCCGGGAACGGAACGCGCGGAGCCGCGCCCCAATCCGCCTTCGAAGCCCGCAACGAAAGCCGGCTTCGCAAAGCGGTCCTTCAACCGCCCCGCGACAATGCCGACGACGCCGGGATGCCAGCCATCTTTCGCGGCCAGCAGGAACGGCGCATTGGCTTGTGTTCCCGCCATCGCGATGGCGTCTTCGAGGATCATCGCCTCGATGGCTTGCCGTTCGCGATTGTGCGTGTCGAGCAGCAACGCAACATCATCGCTCTGTCCGTCGTCGGTGCTTGTGAGAAGTTCGACGCCAAGGCTGCATTTGCCGACGCGCCCGCCCGCGTTGATACGCGGCCCGAAGACGAAGCCGAGATGATAGGCGGTGAACGGCGCCTTTGCTTCCGCCACGCGCGCGAGCGCCGCGAACCCTTTGCGTTTCAAATCGCCCAGCCGCGAAAGCCCGTTGCGGGCAAACGCGCGGTTGACGCCCAAGAGCGGCACCACATCGCACACCGTGCCCAGTGCGACGATGTCGAGCCATTGCATCAGGTCGGGTGTCGGACGATTGGCGCCATACCAGCCCGACTCGCGCAGGGCGCGATTGACGCCGACCGCCAGCAAGAGCGCCACGCCGACCGCGGCCAGATGGCCGTGCGGGCTGTGGGCGTCGAGCCGGTTGGGGTTGATCACCGCGAAGGCGCGCGGCAGTTCGGGCTCGGCTTCATGATGATCGCACACGATCACGTCAAGCCCCGCTTCGGCCGCGGCGGCCAGCGGCTCGAAGGCCAGCGTGCCGCAGTCGATGGTCACGATGACCTTGGCCCCCTTCTCGCCCAGGCCGAGCATCGCCGCCGTGTTGGGGCCATAGCCTTCCATCAGCCGGTCGGGGATGTGCGTCGCAACGCGCCCGCCCACGGCGCGCAGGAACCGCGTCAGCAGCGCCGTGCCCGTCGCGCCATCGACGTCATAATCGCCGAACAGGCCGATCAGCTCGTTCTCGCGCACCGCATGGGCGATCCGCTCGGCGGCCTCCTTCATTCCCAACAGATGGTGGGGATCGGGCAGCAGATCGCGCAGCGTCGGGTTGAGATACGCCTCGGCCTCGTCGATCCCGACGCCGCGCGCGGCCAAGCAACGGCCGATCACCTCGGGCAGGCTCAACCGCTGGCAAATCGCCAGCGCTTGCCGCTCATCGATGGAAGCGAGATGCCAGGCACGGCCGGTGAGTGAACGCTCCACGCCTAAGAAGGGAGCGTTACTTCCGATCGCTGTGCTGGAGGCGATATTCAAGATTCACCACCAAGACGCCAAGGCACCAAGAATAGATCGCGCGCGGCGCGCGCTGAAATCATTTTCTTGGCGCCCCTTGGTGTCTTTGTGTCTTGGTGGTTCACTTTTCCTAGAACGTCTCGATGCGGATGACGCGCGGCGGTTCGACGACCGCGCCGATGGCGGCGATGCGCTTCACTGCACGCATCATAGCCGCCTCCTCCGTGTCGTGGATGGTCATCACCACCGGCACCGTCTCGCCCGGCGCGCGGGCGCGCTGGAGTACGGCCTCCATCGACACTTCCTCGTCGCGCAGAGCGGCGGCGACATCGGCGAACACGCCGGGACGGTCGAGTACCATCAGGCGCACATAATAGCCGCCACGCCGCGCCGCCATGGGCGAGGCCTTCAACGGTTCGAGCTTGCCCGCAGGAACGCCAAAAGCCGGCACGCGGCGGCCCGAGGCGATGTCGATCAGATCGGCGGCAACCGCGGAAGCCGTCGGCCCCGCGCCCGCGCCACGGCCTTCGAATACCGTGCGGCCGACGAAGTCACCTTCCGCCACCACCGCATTGAACACGCCATCCACAGTCGCGATCGGCGAGGCGACCGGCACCATGCAGGCATGGACGCGCTGCTCGATCCCCGCCTCGGTGCGGCGCGCGATACCCAGCAGTTTGATGCGATAGCCAAGTTCATCCGCGAATTTGATGTCGAGCGCCGAGACGTGGCGGATGCCTTCCACATGCACTTTGCTGTGATCGACCTTCACACCGAAGGCCAGGCTCGCCAGGATCGCCAGCTTGTGCGAGGCATCGTGCCCGTCGATATCGGTGGCGGGATCGGCCTCGGCATAACCGAGCTGCTGCGCCTCGGCTAGGATGTCGGCGAAGTCGCGGCCCGACTCGCGCATCGAGGTCAGGATGTAATTGCAGGTGCCGTTGAGGATGCCATAGACCTGCGAGACGCGGTTCCCGGCCAGGCCTTCGCGCAGCGCCTTCAGGATCGGGATGCCGCCGGCCACCGAGGATTCGAAGCCGAGCGCCACGCCGGCCTTCTCCGCCGCCGCCGCGATGTCCGCGCCGCGCGCGGCCAGCAGGGCCTTGTTGGCGGTGACCACGTGACGCTTCGCGGCGATGGCATTGTCGACCACCTTGCCCGCGATCCCGTCGGCGCCGCCGATCAGTTCGACGACGATATCGGCCTCGGCTTCCGCCGCCATCTTGCCGGCATCGTCGAACCAGCGGATGTCGTCGAGCGGCACGCCGCGATCCTTGGTCTTGTTGCGCGCCGAAATGGCGGAGATTTCGATCGGCCGGCCGGCACGGGCGGCAATCAGGGCGCTATGCTGGTGCAGCAGTTTGAGCAGGCCGCCGCCAACGGTACCGAGGCCGGCGATTGCGACCTTCATGGGCTTTTCGGACATGGGAATTTCAGGCTTTCAACCAGCGGCGCGGCGGCGTTCCTCGGACTCCAGCACCTGCGTGGAGCCGGCAAGGAATGTTTTGATGCTGCGCACGGCCTGGCGGATGCGCTGGCGGTTCTCGACCAGCGCGATACGCACATAGCCCTCGCCCATATCGCCGAAGCCCAGGCCCGGCGCAACAGCCACCTTAGCTTCGCGCATCAGCAGCTTCGAGAATTCGAGCGAGCCGAGGTGGGCGAAGGCGGACGGGATCGGCGCCCAGGCGAACATCGAAGCGGGCGGGCTCGGCACATTCCAGCCGGCAGCCGCGAGGCCTTCGATCAGCACGTTGCGCCGTTCCTTGTAGCGCTGGCGGATTTCCTCGACGCAGTCCTGCGGCCCGTTGAGCGCGGCGGCCGCAGCCACCTGTACCGGCGTAAAGGCGCCGTAGTCGAGATACGATTTGATGCGCGTCAACGCGCCGATCAGCGTCTTGTTGCCCGCGGCGAAACCAATGCGCCAGCCCGGCATGTTGTAGGTCTTCGACATCGAAGTGAATTCGAGCGCCACGTCGCGCGCGCCCGGGATTTGCAGGATCGATGGCGGCGGGTTGCCGTCGAAATAGATTTCCGAATAGGCGATGTCGGAGAGGATGTAGATCTCGTGGTGGCGGCAGAAATCGACCACCTGACCGTAGAAGTCGAGATCGGCCACCAGCGCCGTCGGGTTCGACGGATAGTTCAGCACCAGCGCCGAGGGCTTCTTCGAGGTCTGCTTCATGCCCCGCTCGAGCGCCTTCAGGAAATCGGCATTCGGCGTGACCGGCAGGTTGCTGACCATGCCGCCGGCGATGATGAAACCGTAGGGATGGATCGGGTAGCTGGGGTTCGGCACCAGCAGCACATCGCCCGGACCGGTGATCGCCTGCGCGAGGTTGGCCAAGCCTTCCTTCGAGCCCAGGGTGACGATGCATTCCTTCTCGGGATCGAGCTCGACGCCGAAACGTCGCGCATAGTAGCCGGCCAAAGCCTTGCGCAGACCGGGCACACCGCGCGACATCGAATAGCGGTGGGCGCGCGGGTTGCGGGCGGCCTCGACCAGCTTCTCGACGATATGGGGCGGCGTCGGCATGTCGGGATTGCCCATGCCGAAATCGATGATGTCGTCCCCGGCGGCGCGCAGCTTCGCCTGCATCGCATTGACTTCGGCGAAGACGTAAGGGGGAAGCCGCTTGAGACGGTCGAACTCGGTCTGCATGGGCGTCTGAAACCTCGATCACGACCCGCGCAAAAAGCGCGGCAGCCGTTGTTTAACGCAGGGCGAACCGGGTGTCGAGATTCCTCGGCCACCCCGCCTTAATCTTGCCTGCCCTCTTCTCAATAACTCACGAACACTTCGGCATAGTCGCCGGCCGTTTCGCCGGTGGCCCCGGCATAGATCCTGCCGGCCGGCACGCCCATCTTTTCCAACGCCCGGGCGATCGTCGCGGCCCGCTCGGCCGCCCGCGAGCGGTTGGCCTCCCGGTTGGCCGAGGCGCT
>CAZNZI010000048.1:0-4086 GCA_964577475.1 uncultured Rhodospirillaceae bacterium | reverse complement strand
ATCTGGATGCGCAAGCCCGCGCCTACATAGGCCCAGGAGTTGGTGGCCTCGACCAGCACCTCGTTGCCCTCGCGGTCCTTGAACACCAGGGCGGCGCGCGAGAAGTCTTCGGCGGGATGACGGCTGTAATCGACCTGGCCGCCCATCGCCGCCTTCAGCTTCTTCACATAGTCGGGCCGCGTCCATTTCAGGTTGCCGATCGTCGCATTGGCGCTGACCAGGGTGAGTTCGTTGCGCGGCGCGTCAGGTGCGGTGAGCAGGAAGCGCGCAACCTCGACACTGTGGCAGCCCATATCGGAGAGCACACCGCCGCCCTGGCGCGGACCCTGCCAGAACCAGGGCTCGTGCGGACCGCTGTGTTCCTCGGCGGCGCGCGCGATATAGGGCCGGCCACTGTTGGGCACGGCGCGGCGCCAGATGATCTCCTTGCCGCGCAGCACCGCGGTCGAGAATAACTGGTTCTCGAGATAGCCGTGGAACAGACCGGCGTCTTCCACCAGGCGCAGCAGTTCGCGCGCCTCGGCCAAGGTGCGGGCCAGCGGCTTCTCGGAGGCGATCCCGATCAGCCCCGGCGCCCTGCCCGCTTTCACCAGCCGGTGGATCTCGCGCATCGTATCGAGGCGCCTGTCGTTCGGCACCATGATCCAGACCGCGTCGACCGTGCCCGACGTCAGCATCCCCTCGAGCGAATCGAAGGCGCGGCAGGGGCCGAGGTCCTTCGCGTCCACATCGCGCGCGAGAGCCTCGCGATGCGCCGGGTTGGGGCTGTAGACGGCCGAGACCGTCACATGGCGCACGGCAATCAAGGATTGCACATGGAATTTGGCGATGAAGCCGCTGCCGATCAGGCCGATACGCAAGGTCTCGATGACGCCGCTGCTCATGCTTGCTCCCCAAACTGAATACGGAAGGGAGCCTAGCGGCGGGGTTTCGCCCACTCAAGGGTGGGCAAGAACAGGGGCGACGTTCGCACTGCCGCCCCCTAGACTGGCGGCAAGCAAGAGGAGGAAGAACGTGTCATCCCCGCCCGCGCCGTCCGGAACGATTCCCGTCTGCCCGCCCCCGCCCTATCCCGAAATTGGTCCCAAGAGAGTCGTGGTACCGAAAGGCGCCGTGGACAGCCAGGCCCATGTGATCGGGGTCCCGCCCAAGCACCCCTATGTGGCCCAGCGCAGCTACACGCCCCATGAGGCCAGCCTGGCGCATTACCTCCAGATGCTCGACGCTTCCGGCATGACCTATGGCGTGCTGATCCAGGTCAGCGTGCACGGCACCGACAACAGCCTGACCCTGGACGCCCTGCGCGCCCAATCGCAGCGGCTGAAGGGCATTGCCGTCGCGCCGCTGGGGCTGAAGGACGCCGAGTACCGCGCCATGAAGGAGGCCGGCATCGTCGGCCTTCGGCTCAATGTGCTCTATGGCGGCGGCATCGGTTTCGACAAGGTGGCCGATTACGGCAAGCTCTGCGCCGAGATGGGCTGGCACATGCAGTTCCTGACCCGGCCCGACGTGCTGCGTGAGAACAAGCATCACCTGGCGAAGCTGCCGGTGCCCTTCGTGGTCGACCATATGGGCCATGTGGATGCGCGCAAGGGCGTCGACGACCCCGATTTCCAGGTTCTGGTCGGGCTGGTGCGCGACGGCTGCTGGGTGAAACTGTCGGGCTCGTACCGCATGATCGATACCGGCCCGAAATACCCTGAGGTCACGCCCTTCGCCCAGGCACTGTTCGCCGCCGGTCCCGACCGCTGCCTGTACGGTTCGGACTGGCCGCATGTGGCCAATTACGGCCCGATGCCGACCGTCGGCGATCTGGTCGACCTGATGGCCGACTGGGTCCCCTCGAAGGACGACCAGTACAAGGTGTTCGTCACCAATCCGCACCGCTTGTATGGATTTCCGCCCGCGCGATAAACTGGCCGCATGGCGGATAGCGTCGCGCTCGTAGACTTCATCGACCGGTACCCGCGCCTGTTCGTTCTGACCGGCGCCGGGTGCAGCACGAATTCCGGCATCCCCGATTACCGAGACAGCAACGGGAAGTGGAAGCGCACGCCGCCGATGACCTATCAGGCCTTCACCGGCAGCGTGGCCGCACGCCAGCGCTATTGGGCGCGCAGCATGATCGGCTGGCGGCGGTTCGGAAAGGCGCAGCCCAATGATACGCATCGCGCCCTGGCCCGCCTTGAGACCCTGGGCCGCAGCGAAATCCTCCTGACCCAGAACGTCGACCGGCTGCATCAGGCGGCCGGTAGCACGCAGGTGATCGACCTCCACGGCCGGCTCGATCTCGTGCGCTGCCTGGCCTGTGGCCATGGCGTGCCGCGCGGTGACTTTCAGGATTGGCTGGTGAAGTTCAACCCGGACTGGGACGCATTCGATGCCGGCGACGCGCCGGACGGCGATGCCGATCTCGACGGGATGGACTTCGCCGAATTCGATGTACCCTCCTGCCCGAAATGCGGCGGCGTGTTGAAGCCCGACGTGGTGTTCTTCGGCGAGAACGTGCCGCGCGCCCGGGTGGAAACCGCCTTCGATCACCTCGACCGCGCCGATGCGGTGCTGGCCGTCGGCACGTCGCTGATGGTCTATTCCGGCTTCCGGTTCGTGGAGGCCGCGGTGCGCAAAGGCAAGCCGGTCGCCGCCGTCAATCTCGGCCGCACCCGCGCCGACGCCCTGCTCGCCCTGAAGGTGGAACAGTCCTGCGCCGAGGCTCTGGCGTTCCTGCTGTCGTGATCTAAGCTACCGCCATGCAGAAGCAATCCGACCTGGGCGGCGTGGCCGCGATGCTCGCCACGACAGCGTTCTTCGTCATCGGCGACAGCTTCATGAAGGTGGTCACCGAAGACCTGCCGTCCGTCGAGATCATGTTCATCCGCGCCATCGCGGGCGCCCTTGTCTGCGCGATCGCGATCCTCGCACGGGGTGAATGGCGCGTGATATCGACGCTGTTCCACCCACGCACTTTGGTGCGCGCAATCGGCGACACGCTTTCGGCCCTGTTGTATGTCGCGGCGCTTGCCCGCCTGCCGATTTCCGATGTGACGGCGATCCTGCAATTGACGCCCGTGCTCGTGATCATCGGCGGCGCCCTTCTGTTGCGCGAGAGGATCGGCGCCGTCCCCATCGTGCTCGCGCTGATCGGCTTCGCGGGCGCGCTGATGGTGGCACAACCCAGCGCCAGCGGTATCCCGCCTGCCGCACTGATCGCGCTCGGCTCAGCCCTTCTGGGCGTGGTGCGCGATCTCGGCGGGCGCGTCGTTCCCGCGCATATACCGCTGATGGTTGTGATCCTGGCCTGCATGCTGGTGATGATCGTCGTGGCCGGCGGACTGATGGTGCTCGGCTTTCAGGACTGGGTTGCGCCGACCGGCCGCCATCTCGGCTTTCTCACCATTGCCGCGACGCTGATCGTGTGCGGCAATTTCGGGATCCTGTTGGCCTACCGGATCGGCCGCACCGAGGTGGTGGCCCCTTTCTATTACAGCTTCGCCCTGTGGGGCATCGTCTCGGGCCTGATCGTCTGGGGCGTCCTGCCGAATGCGCTGGCGGTGGTGGGGACCGCCTTGATCGCGGGCAGCGGCATCGCCATCGTGGTGCTCAACCAGCGGCGGCTGCGCGTGCGTGCCGCGGTCTCGCTCGCGCCGGATTGAGGCGCTATCTATCGGACAGGGTTTCCGGCCGGACGGGGTGGATGGCTACGCCAACGCCTCGTTCATCGCGGTGATCTGATCGCTGCTGAATGCGGCGATCTGGGTGGTCGTCAAGGCCTCGAGTTGAGTGGGGGCCAGGGCTTCGATCTGGCTCGTCGTCAGAGCGCTGATCGCCGTGGTGTTCATGGCCGCGATCACCGTCGTCGAAATTCCCGAAAGCTGGGCGGAAGAGAGAGAAGCGATCTGACTCGGCACCATCACGTTGAATTCGTATTGCGTCATGCCGCCCATTTGCGTGGCGGTCAGTGCGCTCAACTGCGCGGAGGTCATGTTCGTCAGTTGTGACGAGGTCAGATTGGCGATCTGCGCCGGGCTCAGCGCCGCGACCTGCGTCGGCGTCAATTGCGCGAATTGAGCGGCGGTGATGGCCCGC
>CAZNZI010000047.1:0-16743 GCA_964577475.1 uncultured Rhodospirillaceae bacterium | reverse complement strand
CGAACAGCGCGCCCGTGTCCCGCCGGGTGAGGCTCGCCACATGGGGCGTCACGATCACCTTCGGATGCACCCAGAGCGGGTTCTTGGACGGCAGCGGTTCGTCGTGAAAGACATCCAGTGAAGCCCCCGACACATGCCCCGAATCGAGCGCGGCGACAAGGTCGGAGTCGACCAGATGACCGCCGCGCGCGAGATTGATGACGGCCGCACCCTTCGGCAGTTGCCTGAATAGCTCCGCATTCAGAATACCGCGCGTTTCAGCCGTCAGCGGCAGCAGGCAGACCAGGATCTCGGTCTTGGCCAGGAAGCGGCGCAGGCCCGTCTTCCCCGCGAATGTTCGAACGCCTGCGACGCGATGTGCGGTTCGGCTCCATCCCGCAACGCGAAAGCCGGTCTGGCGGAGATAGCGCGCGGCATCTTGTCCGAGCACGCCCATGCCCATGATGCCGACCTGCCGGTCGCGGGCGAGCGGGGCCAGTAATTCCTTCCACTGTTTGCGGCGCTGGAGATCGTTGAACGCCGGCATCAGCCGGTGGTGATGCAGCACTTGAAGAAGTGCGAATTCGCTCATGCCTTCGGTCAGGCCGGGATCAATCATGCGGATGATCGGCAGATGGGCGAGGCCCTTGTCGGCCAGGATGTGATCAACACCCGCGCCGAGAGAAACCACGGCCTTCAGGTTCGGACAGTCCTGCAAGCCGGCGGCGGTGCCCCAGGCGCAACCGTAATTCACCTCGGCCGGTTTGAAATTCTCGAGCAGATCGACGCGCAGCTCCGGCAGAGCCGCGCGAATCGGCACGAGCCACGCCTCGGCATCGCGGCGTGGTCTGATCGCTAGAGCCAGTGTCGGACGGCGCTTACGCGCGGATGTGGATGGCATGGACCCCGGGGGAGGCTCGGTCAACGCCTCCTCAAAGTCAAGCCGAGCCCCCGAGCACCAAAAGGGGCGGCACAGGCTTTGCGCCGTAGAGGGCCGGAATGTGTTCCGGCCGCGAAACCTGCATTCCCTTCGCGGTCCGGAACCGTCCCAAACGCGCGGAATACCAAGCGTTTCCGAGTTTCGCGCGGTGTGGGGCTGAACGGGGTCTGCACGGCAATTTCTGCCCACCCGGCAATTTCTTCCGGGTTTCGCAGGCCTCGCCTGCCCCTGGTGGAGGGTATAATGACCGTTGCGAATCGTGCGCCGATCGAGGCGCGCCAGACCAACCAGTCGCCCGCCGGCCTGCGCGGCATGGCTGCCGACGGCCCGGGCATGATGCTAGCGGCCCAGGCCGCCCATCAGGACGGCAATCCCGAGCGGGCGGCGGCGCTCTATCGCATCGCCCTCGAGTCGCTTCCCGCCGGCCATGCGCGCTATCCCGCGCTGCTCGGCCTTGCCAGCGCCGAGTGCGACGCGGGCCTCTTCAATTCCGCCGAACGCGCCTGCCGGCAGGCGATCATCGACGTGCCGGAACTCCATATCGGCCATGCGCTCCTGGCCTCGGTGCTGCTCGATCTGGGGCGTGCCGACGAGGCGGCGGAGGCCATCTACGCCGCCCTGCATCGTGCGCCATCCGATGTTTCGCTGCTCAACCTGGCGGCGGGCGTTGCCCTGCGTCGCAGCCGCCCCGATGAGGCGCGCAAGCTGACGGAAGCGAGTCTCGCGATTGCACGGGACGATCAGCGCGCGCTGGCCCATCTCGCGATTTCGCTCGCACAACTCGGTATCGATCACGCCGTCGCGCGGCTGCTCGACTTCGATCGGCTGCTGAAGGTGACCACCATCGCAACGCCCACGGGATTTGGTTCCGCCGACGCATTCAATCGTGCGGTGGCCGAAAGCATCGTCACCCGCGCCGATCTCAGTTTCCGCCATACCGCGCGCACGATGATCGGGGGCGCACGTCTGGAAGACACGTTCGCACTCGACGAGATGGTGAGCACGCCGCTGCGTCAGCTGTTCCTCAATGCCGCCCTCGACTATGCCGCGCAGCTCTCGGTGGATGCCAATCATCCGGTCGTGCAGGGCAAGCCGGCCACCTTCACTATCGCGAGTTGGGCCAATATCATGGACAGCGCGGCCTTCGAACTGCCGCACATGCATGAGGGCGCTTGGCTCAGCGGCGTGTACTACCCTGAGGTCACGTTCGATCGGTCGGGCGCTGAAGATGGCGGTGCGATCGAATTCGGCGGGCACGATTTCGGCGATGCGCTACCCGTGATGGGGCCAACGCGCCGGGTCATGCCCGAGGCGGGAACGCTGGTCCTGTTCCCGTCGTATCTCTACCACCGCACCATTCCCTTCGAAGGGCGCGGCCGGCGCATCAGCATCGCCTTCGACATCAAGCCGGTGAAGCCCAGGGGCTGACTCAGGGCGTCGATTTCCGCGCTTCCGCCGCCAGCGCCGCACGCGCCGGCGGGCTGATCAGCGGGCCGTTGCGCTCGATGGCGATGATCGTGTTGTAGATCAGCCGGGTGTCGTCGGGGTTCTCCGGACTCTCCACGAAATTGGCGACTTCGATTTCGATCAGTGCTGCGAGTTCAGCGGCGGTGATCGTCACGGGCTCGCGATGCACGATGTCGTTCAGCACATAATTCCGTTCTGCCGCGGCTTGCAGGAAAGCGACTGGCCGCTCGCTGACGCAAAACAAGAACGCGAGCCGCTCGGCCTTCTCGCCGATCGCATCGCGGATCACCACGCGATCGGAGAACGGCGCCGACTGCACATCGAAAATGTTGGTGCCGTAAATGCTGTGGAATAACCCGGCGACACAGACGTCGGGTGGATTGCGCCACGCGGCGAGCAGGCGGTAGACGCCGGACAGATGGTCGATCAGGTGCCGGCCGCTGTGGGGCGTGACATCGGTGTGATAGCGCTCCAGCAAATCGAGATGGGGCACGGCGTCTGGCATGCGTCCATGATCGATTAAGTCAGCCTTCTTGTCATTAAGCGCCTACATATATGCGCCGTATGGGGATTCTTTGCTGTTGCCTCGTTCCCGAATTGGGAGAAGCATTGATCTTCTGAGCGTAGGGGAGGGAAGAATGGCGTCAAAGATCGCCTCAACCCGTGTCGCCGCTCTTGTGGGCCCATACGGCAGCGGCAAGACCACGTTGCTCGAAAGCTTGCTCTTCGCGTCGGGTTCGATCCCGCGCAAGGGCACCATGAAAGACAAGACGACCGTCGGCGATGCGACTCCCGAGGCGCGGCAGCGCGGGATGAGCGTCGAGGTCAATATCGCCGCCGGCACGTTTCTCGACGATCGATGGTGCTTTCTCGACTGTCCCGGTTCGATCGAGTTCCAGCAGGACGGATTCCACGCCCTCATGGTCTGCGATGCCGCGGTCGTGGTGGTCGAGCCGGAACCGGCGCGCGCCGTGATGGTCGCGCCGCTCCTCAAGTTCCTCGATCACCATCAGATCCCCCATGTCATTTTCATCAACAAGGTCGAAGCGGGCGAACCGCCGCTGCGCGAAGCGCTCGAAGCGCTGCAATCCGTATCCGAGCGGCCTCTGCTGTTGCGCGAACTGCCGATCAAGAAGGGCGACACGGTCACCGGCTATATCGATCTGGTGAGCGAGCGCGCCTACAAATACCGGCCCGATCAGGCTTCGGAACTGATCAAGCTGCCTGAGACGGACCTCTCGGACGAGAAGGCGGCACGGCAGGAGATGCTGGAGCATCTCGCCGACCTCGACGACTCATTGCTCGAACAGCTTCTGTCCGATGTCGTGCCGTCGACCCAGGACGTCTTCGCCAATATCAGCCGCGATCTCGAGCAAGACTTGATCGTCCCGGTGCTGTTCGGTTCGGCCGCCCATGACCATGGTATCCAGCGCTTGCTGAAGACGTTGCGTCATGACGTGCCCGATGTTGCCGCAACGGCCAAGCGGCTGAAGATCAACGGTAAGGGCGAGCCGCTGGCGCGCGTCTTCAAGACGGTCCATGCATCGCATACCGGCAAACTGTCCTTCGCCCGTGTCTGGCGCGGCGAATTCGCGGAAGGCGCCGCAGTCGGTGGCGTGCGCCCGTCGGGCTTGTTTGCGACGGTCGGCGCGACGACCAGCAAGATGACCAAGGCGGCCGCGGGCGATGTGGTTGCATTCGGCAAGCTCGACACCATCAAAACCGGCCATCTGCTCGGCGCCGCTGCGGGTGCGGAGATCGACGCCTGGCCGATCTCCCTCCCGCCGTTGTTCTCGCTCGCGGTGCACGCCGAGAAGAAACAAGATGACGTGAAACTTTCGGGTGCGCTGACGCGGCTGGTCGAGGAAGACTCATCGCTCTCCGTTGAGCACAACCCCGACACAGGGCAGCTCGTGCTCTGGGGCCAGGGCGAAATCCACCTCCAGGTCGCGCTCGAAAAGCTGCACAGCCGCTTCAATCTCACTGTCAGCGGGCAACGGCCGCAGGTGCCTTATAAGGAGACGATCCGCAAATCGGTATCGCAGCATGGCCGCCACAAGCGCCAAAGCGGCGGGCACGGCCAGTTCGGCGATATCCATGTCGATATCGAGCCGCTGCCGCGCGGCAAGGGCTTCGTCTACGCAGACAAGATCGTCGGGGGCGTCGTACCCAAGCAATACATTCCGGCGGTGGGTGAGGGCGTCGAGGATTTCCTGAAGCAGGGACCGCTCGGTTTCCCCGTCGTCGACATCAAGGTGACGCTGACGGACGGCAGCTATCACACGGTCGACAGTTCCGATATGGCGTTCAAGACGGCGGCGCGGATCGCCATGTCCGAGGGCATGCCGAAATGCGATCCCGTCCTGCTCGAACCGATCCTGTCGGTCGAGATCGCCGTGCCGTCCGAGTTCACCTCGAAAGCGCAGCGGATTATCTCCAGCCGGCGCGGCCAAATTCTCGGTTACACGGCCAAGGACGGATGGAAAGGGTGGGACTCGGTCTCGGCCTACTTGCCCCAGGCCGAGATGGGCGATCTGATCGTCGAACTCCGCTCGCTGACCATGGGGGTCGGCACGTTCTTGTGGACCTTCGATCATCTTCAGGAGATGACGGGCCGTGAGGCCGGCAAGGTGGTCGAAGAACGCAAGACGGTGCTGGCAGCGCAATAAAATCCCGCGGCGCGCGTTTCCCTTGGCGCTTTAGCTTGCCTGGGCACACCCGCCCGGGCATTCTCGCCGCGCCATGACGAACCCCAATCCCAATTCCGCCCTGCCGAAGGTCGCGCTGGTCACCGGCGCCGGCAAGCGTATCGGCCGCCTGATCGCGCTGCAGCTTGCGAAAGACGGCTGGGCAGTGGCTGTGCACTACAACAGTTCGGCCAAGGACGCCGACGAGACGGTGGCCGAGATCGTCAAGGGTGGCGGCAAGGCAATCGCACTTAAGGCCGATCTCGCCAACGAGGACGAAGTCGTCACCCTGGTACCGCAGACCACGAAGGCGCTGGGTGTAGTCGGGCTGGTCGTCAACAACGCATCGCTCTTCGAGCGGGACGAGGTGAAGTCGGTTACGCGGGCGAGTTGGGACGCGCATATGGAGGCCAACCTTCGCGCACCTTTCGTCCTGATCCAGGCACTGGCCGCGCAACTGCCCAAGGACGCGGAGGGCATCGCGATCAACATTCTCGACGAGCGCGTCCTTGCCCTGACGCCGCATTTCGTCTCCTACACGGTCAGCAAGGCCGGCTTGTGGACGTTGACTCAGACTCTGGCCTTGGCACTGGCGCCTCGCATCCGTGTCATGGGCATCGGCCCCGGCCCGACTCTGCCCAGCCCGCGCCAGTCGCAGGCGCAGTTCGATCGCCAAGCCTCTTCAATGCCTCTCAAACGCGGTGCGGAGCCCTCTGAGGTGGCGGAAGCGGTGCGGTTCATCATCGCCAATCGGTCGATGACCGGCTCGATCCTGATGCTCGATGGCGGCCAGCATCTGGCTTGGTCTTGGTCCGGCGCCGCTGCTCAGGAATAGAGGGCGAGTGGCCGCTGTCACACAACCGTTAAGAGGCGCAAAAAACGCGGGTTTCTAGGCCTCCGTGCGAGGTTCGGCCGTGAAAGTTGTACACAGCGCCTTTGGCAGAAGCCCGCCAACCCTGGATTCCTTGTCCATTTCAGCGTCATTACGGGTGTTTTACGCTCTTTAATATTTATCTCTTTGAAAAATAAGAGAATTGCCGTTCATGCCTAAATTTTAGGCAAAGAGCATGAGTCGCAGCCACAGCGCTATCACATCCCCCCCAAGGGGGTCTTATCGACAGAGTTATCCCCAGGTTTGGTGGATATCATTGGAGACCCTAAATTGAGGGTCGAAAAACGGCGGCCGGACGCCCTGATTTGAGCGAATATGATTCGATGACCGAGCTTGCGGAAGCGACGCCCAACCCCCCGGAAAAGATAGGCTTGGAGGTGATTCTCGAGTTCCTCCGCACGATGCCTGCGTCTCCGGGCGTATACCGAATGCTGGGTAAGACCGGCGACGCTTTGTATGTCGGCAAGGCGAAAAACCTGAAGAAGCGGGTCGTTGCTTACACGCGGCTCGACCAGTTGCCGGGTCGTCTACGGCGCATGGTCAACGAGACCGTAACGATGGAAGTCGTCACCACCCATACCGAGGTGGAAGCGCTGCTGCTCGAATCAAACCTGATCAAGAAACTCGGGCCGCGTTACAACATCCTTCTGCGCGACGACAAGTCGTTCCCCTACATCCTGATCGCGCGCGATCACGAATGGCCGCAGATCGTGAAGCATCGCGGCGCGCGCAGCCGCAAGGGCGAATATTTCGGTCCCTTCGCTTCGGCGGGCGCCGTCAATGAGACGCTGTCGCTATTGCAGCGTGCCTTCCTGCTGCGCTCCTGCGCCGATACGGTGTTCTCGGCGCGCACACGGCCCTGCCTCCTCTATCAGATCAAGCGCTGCAGCGCGCCGTGCGTCGGCCGTATCGCCCATGACGATTACGAACGCCTCGTCGATCAAGCGCGCAACTTCCTCTCGGGCCATAGCCAGGACGTGCAGCGCGAAATGGCCACCCATATGGAGGCGGCCAGCGCTAATCTCAATTACGAAGAAGCCGTTATCTATCGCGACCGCATCCGCGCGCTGGCCCGTGTGCAGGCACGGCAGGATATCAACCCGCAGGATGTGGATGAGGCCGATGTGATTGCGCTCCACCAGGCCGGCGGCAACTGCTGCATCCAGGTCTTCTTCTTCCGGTCTGGCTGCAACTTCGGCAACCGTGCTTTCTATCCGGCGCAGACCCAGGACAGTGCGCCTGCCGAAATCCTCGCGGCGTTCCTCGGCCAGTTCTACGCCGATAAGGCGCCGCCGCGCGAAATCCTCCTGTCGGATGCGCTGGAACTGGAAGACGAGGCGATTATCGCGGATGCGCTGTCGGAAAAATTGGGGCGCAAGGTGATCGTAGCCGTGCCCAAGCGCGGCGACCGCAAGAAACTGGTCGAGCACGCCTATGACAATGCGCGCGAGGCCCTGTCGCGGCGGCTGGCGGAAAGCGCGGTGCAGATCAAGTTGCTCGAAGGCACGGCCGAACTGTTCGGTCTGCCGGCTTCGCCCGAGCGGATTGAGATTTACGACAACAGCCACATCCAGGGCACAAATGCTGTCGGCGGCATGGTCGTCGCCGGGCCCGAGGGCTTCAACAAGAACGAGTATCGCAAGTTCAACATCAAATCGACCGATCTTACGCCGGGTGACGACTTCGGCATGATGCGCGAGGTGCTGACGCGCCGCTTCAAACGCGCGATGCAGGAAGAGGGTGGAGGTGTCATGCCTGATCTGGTGCTGATCGACGGCGGTGCGGCACAGTTGAAAGTCGTTCACGAGGTGTTTGCAGAACTCGGCGTCGAAAATGTGTGTCTGGTCGCCATCTCGAAGGGGCCCGACCGGAATGCAGGCCGTGAACGGTTCCACATGCCCGGCCGCGACTCCTTCTCCCTGCCACCGAATGATCCGGTGCTCTATTTCCTCCAGCGGCTGCGCGACGAGGCTCATCGTTTCGCGATCGGCAGCCACCGCGCCCGCCGCGCCAAGGCGATCGGCGTTTCGCCGCTCGATGAGATCGCTGGCGTCGGACCTGGGCGCAAAAAGGCTTTGCTCCACCGCTTCGGTTCGGCGCGCGAGGTGGGCGAGGCCGGCGTCGAGGATCTGGCGACCGTGCCGGGCGTCAACCGGACGCTGGCCAAAAAAATCTATGACCACTTCCATCCAGCCGGGTAAGAGTCATCCATGACCAACCTCCCCAATCTTCTGACGCTTGGGCGGATCGTCGTGATCCCGGTGATCGTGGCGCTGTTCTATGTGCCGGGCGATGCTGCGCGGTGGTGGGCCTTCGCGCTGTTCGCCGCCGCCGCGGTCACCGACTTCTTCGATGGCTGGCTGGCGCGGCGCATGGGTGTGGTCAGCGCACTCGGCCGGTTCCTCGATCCGATCGCCGACAAACTGCTGGTCGCGGCGGTGCTGCTGATGCTGGTCTCCAAAGGCGGGCTGGCGGTTGCGACGGTGATCGCGGCGCTGGTGATCCTGCTGCGTGAAGTTCTGGTGGCAGGATTGCGGGAACATCTGGCTGAGTTGAAAGTGGGGCTTCCCGTCAGCAAACTCGCGAAGTGGAAGACGGCTGTGCAGATGGTGGCGCTGGCTCTGCTCCTGATCGGCGCCGCGGCACCCACCGGATTGCCGCTACAACGGGTGGGCGAGATCGCGCTCTGGCTGGCGGCGCTGCTGACCGCGGTCACGGGCTGGGACTATCTCCGTGTCGGACTCAAATATATGCGGGGTACGGCGTGAAGATTCTCTACTTCGCCGGATTGCGTACCCGCATCGGGCGCGGGGAGGAAGAGGTCGACCTTCCTGCCGAGATCCGCACGGTGGGCCAACTGATCCAGTGGTTGCGCGATCGTGGCGGGGCCTATGCTGCTGCTTTTGCGCCCGGCGCCCTGGTCCGCGCGGCGGTCGATCAGGACTATGCCGGCCTTGATCACCCTCTCTCGGGGGCCGCGGAGGTCGCCTTTTTTCCGCCCGTAACCGGTGGCATGACCCGTCACCTCGACGACGGGATGTGTCGGTGATGATCCGGGTCCAGAGCGAAGATTTCGATCCAGGCGATGAGTTGGAGCGGCTGAGCGCCGGGCGGACCGACCTTGGCGGGGTGGTCAGCTTTGTCGGTCTTGTCCGGGGCGCCGAAGACGGTGTCCGGGCCATGACTTTAGAGCACTACCCCGGTATGACCGAAAGGGCTCTGACAGTCATCGGAGAGGACGCTAAACGCCGCTGGCCGGGGGTCGAAGTCGAAATTATCCACAGGTTTGGCCGGCTTGAGCCGGGTGACCGGATCGTTTTTGTGGGTGTTGCGGCGGGCCACCGCGCGGAAGCGTTTGCCGCTTGCGAATTCCTGGTGGATTGGCTCAAAACCAAGGCCCCGTTCTGGAAACTGGAAGAACGGCCGGATGGGGCCAAATGGGTGGAAGCCCAAGCGGGGGATGAGGAACGGGCGCAGCGATGGTAGAATATCCTGTAATGCTTGCGCGGACTGGCTTTTTGTTGTCGATTACGCCCAATATTCCAGGGGAGTACGGGGTCGCGCTGAGCCCCCGTTTGGGAACGCCTTAATGGCCGAAGCTGACAAGCAGCCGGTAGCGACGACGGACGGCCAGAACCAGGGCCAAGGCGGGCAGACGCTTGGGGAAATGATTGCGGTCTTCCCGAAGCGCAATTCGGACCTGTTCAACTACCTGATCAACACCTTCGTCTCGATGCTGCCCTCCGACAAGGCGACGCAGTTCAAGACGATCGCCAAGGAAATCGAGAAGCTCCTCGACGAGCACACCCGTACCTTTATCGCGACTCTGCCGCCCGACCTCCAGGCGGCGGCTTTGGCAACGCGCGACCCGCGCCGCAGCCGCTTTCTGCTGCGCTTGATCGCCGGGCGCGTCTCCCACCTCTTCGCGGCTAAGAATCCGAAGCTGCCGAAGTCGGTGATCGAGGGGCTCGACCAATTCCTGATCAAGGCCTTTGGCCAAGTCGTCTATGACGAGTTGAACAGCGAAGCCGACGACATGTTCCGCGGTATTCCGTCGGGCGACGACGACGAGATGTGGCGTCAGATCAAGGCCACGCCCCATTGGCGCCGTTTCGCCGACACGATCCTGATCCGTATTCTGCTGCGCTTCGAGAACTTCGCGAACGGCAAGAAGACCTTCACGATGATCGTCGGCCGCGTGATGATGGATGCGTCGAAATTCCAGTTCGCCGATTCGCATTTCAATCTGATCTTCCAGTCTCTGTTCGGCGATCTGCTCTACGAGTTGAAGACCGACGAGCAACGGTTGCGCTGGGACTTCATGTTCGGTGACGGCACCAGCGGCCGTCTGATGAACATCTTGGTCGAGGGCCTGCAGCTCAAGAACAAGAAAGGCAATCTCTTCGAGAAAGCCGAAGGTCAGAACTGACGTCCGCGGACCATCGGGCCGCGTTTCAATCCAAACATCAAAGAATGAGGGGAGCGTTCAATGGCTATTCGTCGCATCAATGTCGGGCCGCGCATGAGCCAGGCCGTGGTTCACGGCAACACTGTCTATCTCGCGGGTCAGGTGGCGGCCAATCCGAACCCGTCGGTGGCCGACCAGACCAAGCAAATCCTGGCGCAGATCGATACGCTGCTGGCCGAAGCCGGCACCGATAAGTCGAAGTTGCTGACCGCCAATATCTGGCTGGCCGATGTGCGCACCTTCGACGAGATGAACAGCATGTGGGACGGCTGGGTCAGCGCCGGCAATACGCCCGCGCGCGCGACCGTCGAAGCCAAGCTGGCGGGCGCCAAGTATCTGGTCGAGATCGCCGTCACCGCCGCGATCGACTAACGAAGACAGCAGGGGGATCGGTCGATGGAGCTTCGCAATCTCGGCCGATCTGGCCTGCGCGTCTCGCCCGTGGGGCTGGGCTGCAACAACTTCGGTTGGCGGATCGAGATAGAGCCTTCGCGCAAAGTGGTGCACAAGGCACTCGATGTCGGCGTCAATCTGCTCGACACGGCCGACATGTATGGCGACGGTCAGTCCGAAGACATGCTGGGCCAGATCCTCGGGCCGCGCCGCAAGGATGTGGTGCTGGCCACGAAGTTCTCGGCAGGCTTCACCGGGATGACCGGCGGGCCTTTCGGTTCGCGCCACTACATCATGGGCGCGGTCGAGGCCAGCCTGAAGCGCCTGCGTACCGATTGGATTGATCTTTACCAGTATCACTGGCCCGATCCGCGCACGCCGATGGAAGAGACGCTGCGCGCGCTCGACGATCTCGTGCGCCAGGGCAAGGTGCGTTACATCGGCATTTCCAACCACGCCGCATGGCAGGTGACCGATGCGCAATGGATCGCCAAGCATAATGGGCTCAGTGCATTTGTATCCTGCCAGGACGAATACAGCCTGGTGGTACGCGGCGTGGAGAAGGAACTCGTTCCCGCCATGCGCCAGTTCGGCATGGGGCTTCTGCCCTACTTCCCGCTGGCCAGCGGTCTGCTGACCGGCAAATACAAGAAGGGTGCGGCGCCGAGTGCCGATTCGCGTTTCGGTAGTGCCAGCATGGGCCGGCTCGGTTCGCGCTATATGACCGATGTGAATTGGCCGATTGTCGAGAAGCTTGAGGCGCTGGTCGCCAAGCGTGGCCACACGATGCTCGAACTTGCCTTCAGTTGGCTGCTCGCGAACCCGACCGTCTCCAGCGTGATCGCCGGGGCGACCAAGCCCGAGCAGATCGAGCAGAACGTGAAGGCGGCAAGCTGGACGATCAGTGCAGACGACCTGGCCGAGATCGACAAGATCACGACCAAGGCGTAACGGCGGCGCCTAGACCGTCAGTGCGAGGCGGTCGGGCGAGTCGTTCATCAGACGCGCCAGGATTTCGAGACCGGTGATCAATTGCTCACGGTCGCGTGGAGCGGAGATACTGACGCGCACGGCCTTGGGGACGCGCGGTCCGACGGCGAAGGCCGCAGCCTGGGTCACCAGCACGCCGCGCCGCGATGCCTCCGCCGCAAACGAGTCGGCCCGCCAAGCCGGCGGCAGGATCAGCCAGAGATTGTCCGATGCTGTCTTGGGGCACCGATCCGCGCCCAGGATCGAACGCGCGATTTCCATGCGTGCCGTGGCCTCGGCGCGCTGTTCGAGCGCCGCGCGGCCGGCGCTGCCGTCCTCGATCAGCATCGCCGCCACCTCCGCCAATACGCTCGGCACCATCATCGTCGTAGCGGCCACGGTGGCGGCCACGCGCGGCTGCAGATGGTCCGGCGCGACGACGAAGCCGACGCGCAGCCCGGGCGAAACCGCTTTGGAGAGGGAGGTCATGTACACGCAGCGTTCGGGCGCGAGAGTCCAAAGCGGCGGCGGAGCGTGTTCGTCAAGGAAAGCGTAGATACCGTCTTCAACCAAGGTCGCGTCGTGCCGCCGGGCCACCGCGGCGATCGATTTTCGTCGTTCCAGGGGCATGCTGACGGCGGTCGGATTGTGCAGCGTGGTCATGCAATAGACGAGACTGCGTGGATGTTTCGCGAGCGCCGCGTCGAGCGCTTCGGGGATCATGCCGTCCTCGTCCATCGCGACGCCCGAGATCGGCCGGTCGATCAGACTGCCCGTGCGCTTGATGCCGGGATAGGTGAGCTCCTCGGCGAACACCGTGTCGCCCGGCTGCGACAGAGCGGCCATCACGGAGAAGATCGCCTGCTGCCCGCCGACGGTCACCGTGATCTGATCCGGCGAGGCCTTGATGCCGTCGCGCGCGACCCATTGCAGACCGGCCGCTGCGTGGCGCGGCCAGGGCGAGTCGATGCGATAGCCGAGCAACCGCGAGAGATCGTTCGAGTCGGCCAGCTTACGCATCGCGTCGGCGATCAAGGCGCTGGCGTTGTCGCCGGTCGGCCGGTTGATCGACATGTCGATGAAGTTGTTTTCGTCGGCCGGCCGCGCGTGGAAGGCGGCCAGGGTCTGGTGCAGGACCTCAAGCCCGTCCCGTCCGCCTTGCGTGTCGAGCACATAGGTGCCGCGTCCGACCTCACCGGAGACCAGCCCCCGCCGGGCCGCCTCGGTATAAGCCCGCGCGATCGTTCCCACCGTCACCTTGAGTTGCCAGGCCAAATCCCGTTGCGGGGGCAAGCGCGTACCGGCCGCCAAGCGGCCATTGGCCATATCGTCGGCGAGGGCATCGACAATGGCCAAATAGCGGGGGCCAGTGCGTTCAGCGAGGTTCGGGGTCCAAATTGACATGGTGTCAATGTACCAATTGACACCCTTATTGAGTCAAGGAATATTGCTCATACGGGTTCAATTAGTTCTTTTTGGCAGGATTGAATGGATACAATCATGGACAAGCGGGGGTTCAATGGACTTCCGGCTCTGGAGGGCGGCGAACGCACCGTCCAGGTCCGGATTGGAGCGATCCAGGCGAAAGCCGCTGCCGGTGTAACCGGAGCCCTGATCGCCGTGTTCGATGGTCTGTGGGAGCTGCGGCAGCGCGCCTATGAGCGGCGTCTGCTGGCCGCGATGGACGCCCGCGGCCGCGGCGATGTGGGGGCCGGCCAGTCCGGTCTGCGCACCGACCTGACCGACCCGTCGATCAAAAACCTCTGGGAAAAAGCGAAGCGCTAACCCGCCAGCTTTTTGACTTCGGCCGCAACCGCAAGGCCGAGCGCCTTGTGGTTGGCGACGTCGAAATGCACGCCGTCGACCGGCGAGCATTTGGCGACCGTGGCCGCGTCGAAGAAAGCGGCGCCGTAGCGCGCGGCCTGGTCCTTGTAGAAACCGGCCATGCGCTTGGCTTTCTCGTCGGAGCCGGCGAAGAGTTCCTTCAGCCAGCCCGACGCGAAAGCGTGCGGCGGGCTGATCAGCAGCAGCTTGGGCGCCTTGGTCCAGGGCGGCGTCACCATCTTGATCGTGGCCAGCAGCACGCCGACGCCGAAGGCGATGTCCTGCGGGCCGAGCGAAAATTTCGGCTTCAGATCGTTGGTGCCGAGCATGACGGTGATCACGTCGAGCGGCCAATGGCTGTAGAGGCAGGGCTCGAGATAGGTCTTCCCGTTCTTGAAGATGCCTTCGATCGGGTCGTCGTGCACCGTGGTGCGGCCGGGCAGGGCCTCTTCGACCAGGGTCCAATCGGCGCCCAAAGCCTTGTGCATCACACAGGGCCAGCGCTCGTCCGGTCCCCAGCGGCGGACATCGTCCATCGATTCCATCGGCGCGGTGCCGTAGGTGTTCGAGTCGCCGTAGCACATGATCCGATTCATCCACACTCTCCCTGTTGGTCCGCACCGATGCGGGCATTTTCGCTATTTACATTGTCGATCTGGGTAAATTATCGAATTTCCTGGCCCGGCGCGTCGTTTCGCGATAAGAACGGCGCCGCACGTTTTCCCTCATAGCGCGAATCGACCGACCGTGACCGCCCTGACGCATCTGCAGCGGCTCGAAGCCGAAAGCATCCACATCCTGCGCGAAGTCGCCGCCGAGGCCAAGAAGCCGGTGATGATGTATTCCATCGGCAAGGACAGCGCGGTGATGCTGCATCTGGCGATGAAGGCGTTCTATCCCGCCAAGCCGCCGTTCCCGCTGCTCCATGTCGATACGACTTGGAAGTTCCGCGAGATGATCACCTTCCGTGATCAAACGGCGCGGGAGCTGGGGCTCGAACTGCTGGTGCACACGAACCCGAACGGACTCGCGCAGGGGATCGGGCCGTTCACGCATGGGTCGGAAATCCATACCGATGTGATGAAGACCCAGGCGCTGAAGCAGGCGCTGGACGCCAACGGGTTCGATCTCATCATCGGCGGCGCACGGCGCGACGAAGAGAAGTCGCGCGCGAAGGAGCGGATCTTTTCCTTCCGCACGCCGACCCATCACTGGAACCCGAAGGACCAGCGCCCCGAGTTGTGGCGTGCCTACAACCTGCGTATCAATGCGGGCGAGAGCGTGCGCGTGTTCCCGCTCAGCAATTGGACCGAGCTCGATGTGTGGCGTTACATCCGGCTCGAAGAGATTCCGGTGGTGCCGCTCTATTTCGCCAAGGAACGCCCGGTGGTCGCCCGCGGCGGGCAATTGATCATGAAGGACGACGACCGCTTCCCGCTGGCCCCGGGCGAAAAGGTCGAGATGCGGAAGGTGCGCTTCCGCACGCTGGGCTGCTATCCGTTGACGGGTGCGGTGGAAAGCGAGGCCGAAACGCTCGACGACATCATCGAGGAACTCGAGACCTCGCGCAGTTCCGAACGCACCGGCCGCGTGATCGACCATGACGGCGCCGCCTCGATGGAGCGCAAGAAGCAGGAAGGGTATTTCTGACCGTGACCCTGCTCGACAAGACCAAGCCGGCCACCCACGCTTCCGCCGACGACAGCCAGAAGACTCTGCTGCGTTTCATCACCTGCGGCAGCGTCGATGACGGAAAGAGCACCCTGATCGGGCGTCTGCTCTATGACTCGGGCTCGCTGGCCGACGATCAGGTGCAGACCCTGATCAACGACTCGCGCAAGGCCGGCCGCGCCGAGGGCGATCTCGACTTCTCCTATCTGCTCGACGGGCTTTCGGCCGAGCGCGAGCAGGGGATCACGATCGACGTCGCCTGGCGTTTCTTCTCGACCGCTAAGCGCAGCTTCATCATCGCCGACACGCCCGGCCACGAGCAGTACACGCGCAATATGGTCACCGGCGCGTCGGTGGCCGATGCCGCGATCATCCTGATCGATGCGCGCAAGGGCGTGCTGGTCCAGACGCGGCGGCACGGCTACATCGCGGCCCTGCTGGGCATCAAGCATCTGGTGCTGGCCGTCAACAAGATGGACCTGATCGGCTGGAACCGGCAGAGCTTCGAGGCGATCCGCGATCTCTACGCGGATTTCGCGCGCAAGCTGGGCGTGGAGACGATCACCGCCATCCCCACCGCCGCGCCGACCGGCGACAATGTCGCGAGCAAGAGCGCGCACACGCCCTGGTACACCGGCCCGACCCTGTTCGAATACCTGGAGACGGTGCAGGTCGAGGACACGGTGCAGGCCGCGCCGTTCCGGTTCCCGGTGCAGTGGGTCAACCGCCCCACCCAGGACTTCCGCGGTTTCGCGGGCCAGATCGCCGGCGGTGTGGTAAAGCCGGGTGAGCGCGTGCGCGTGCTGCCCTCGGGCCGCGAGGCCACCATCGCCCGCATCGTCACCATGGACGGGGATCTGAGCGAAGGCGTCGCCGGTCAGTCGGTCACGCTCACCTTCAACGAAGAGGTCGATGTCAGCCGCGGCGATATCATCTCGTCGCTGGTCCATCCCGCCGGCGTGGCCGATCAGTTCGAGGCGACCGTGATCTGGATGGGCGACCAGCCGATGCTTCCCGGCCGCCCCTATCTGTTCAAGATCGGCGCGGCCACCGTGGCGGGTTCGCTGGTGCATCTCAAGCATCAGGTGAACATCGACACGCTCGAGCACACCGCCGCCCGCACCTTGCAGCTCAATGATATCGGCGTATGCACGGTCAGCCTGGACCGGCGCATCGCCTTCGACGCTTACGCGGACAATCGCGACACCGGCGGCTTCATCGTCATCGACCGCATCAGCAACGCCACCGTGGGCGCCGGCCTGCTGCACTTCGCCCTGCGCCGGTCGCAGAACATCGCCTGGCAGACCACCGCGCTCGACAAACGGGTGCGCGCGGCCGCCAAGGGCCAGAAGCCCTGCGTGCTGTGGTTCACGGGGCTTTCGGGCGCCGGCAAATCGACCATCGCCAATATCGTCGAGGCGCGGCTGCATGCCCTGGGCCTGCATTCCTACCT
>CAZNZI010000046.1:0-2516 GCA_964577475.1 uncultured Rhodospirillaceae bacterium | reverse complement strand
AAAAGAGCGGACGCATGACGGTGTCGGTCGTGGAGCCGAAGAGCTAACGCGGCTGTCCAGCGGACAGACCGCGAAAACAGGGGAATGGCTCGCCGTTCCCCTTTTTTATTGGGTTTTTGGGAAAGGCCATACATTCGGATCGTCATTGCGAGCGTAGCGAAGCAATCCATCTCTCCGGCGGCGTCATGGATTGCTTCGTCGCTGCGCTTCTCGCAATGACGGGAATGGAAATGCGATGAAGTTCCTCGATCAGGCGAAGATCTATCTCAAGAGCGGCGACGGCGGCCCCGGCTGCGTCAGTTTCCGCCGCGAGAAGTACATCGAATACGGCGGGCCCGATGGCGGCAATGGCGGGCGCGGCGGCGATGTCGTGTTCGAATGCGCCGACAATCTCAACACGCTGATCGACTTCCGCTACCAGCAGCACTTCAAGGCTGAGCGTGGCCATCACGGTGCTGGCCGCGATCGCTCCGGCGCGCGGGGCAAGGACGTGATCCTGCGCGTACCCGAAGGCACCCAGATCATCTCGGATGACGAGAGCGAAACGGTGCTGGCCGATTTCACCCATGCCGGCCAGAAGCTCGTGCTGCTCGAAGGCGGCGATGGCGGGCGCGGCAACACCGAATTCAAGTCATCGACCAACCGCGCGCCGCGCCGCGCCGATCCGGGTTGGCCCGGCAAGGAAATGTGGGTCTGGTTGCGGCTAAAACTCATTGCGGACGCCGGTCTTGTCGGCATGCCCAATGCTGGCAAATCGACCTTGCTGGCCGCCGTCACTTCGGCGCGGCCCAAGATCGCCGACTATCCCTTCACCACGCTGCATCCCAATCTCGGCGTCGCCACCATCGGCTCCGACGAGTTCATCATCGCCGACATTCCCGGCCTGATCGAAGGCGCCCATGAAGGCGCCGGGCTGGGTGACCGCTTCCTCGGCCATGTGGAACGCTGCCGCGTGCTGCTCCATCTGGTGGACGGCACCGGCGATGATCCCGCCGAGGCCTACAAGATCGTGCGCGAGGAACTGGCGCAGTATGGCGGCGGGCTCGACGGCAAGCGCGAGATCGTCGCGCTCAACAAGATCGACTCGCTGACCAAGCCCGAGATCACCAAGAAAAAGAAGAAGCTCGAAAAGGCCTGCGGCCACGAGGTGCGCACCATCTCGGGCATCGCCGGCATGGGGCTGAAGGAATGCCTGGGCGAGTTGCTGACGGTGATCAAGGAAGCGCGGCAGATCGATGCGGAAGTGGCCGCGGCCAAAAAGGCGCGCGCCGACGAACTTTCGTCATGAGCGTGCTCGACTCCGCCAAGCGCCTGGTCGTCAAGATCGGCTCGTCGCTCCTGGTGGAGGACTCGGGCGAAATCCGCCGCGCCTGGCTCGACGCGCTGTGCGAAGACCTGGCCGAACAGCGCGCCAAGGGCCGCGATATTGTCGTCGTCACCTCGGGCGCCATCGCCATCGGCCGCCGCCATCTGAAGCTCACCGGCAAGCTGCAACTCGACGAGAAACAGGCGGCAGCGGCCACCGGCCAGATCCGTCTCGCCCATGCCTGGCAGGAAGCGCTCGCCAAGCACGGCGCCACGGTCGCGCAATTGCTGCTGACCATCGACGACACCGAGAACCGTCGCCGCTGGCTCAACGCGCGCAATACGATGGACACGCTGCTGCGCCTTGGCGCGGTGCCGGTGATCAACGAGAACGACACGGTCGCCACCCAGGAAATCCGCTTCGGCGACAACGACCGCCTGGCCGCGCGCGTCGCTCAGATGATCGGGGCCGACACACTGGTCCTGTTCTCGGATATCGACGGACTCTACACCGCCGATCCGCGCCGCGATCCCGACGCCAAATTCATTCCCGAAGTGCGCGAGCTGACCCCCGAGATCGAGGCCTCGGCTGGTGATCCCGGTTCGGACAAGGGTTCGGGCGGCATGGTGACCAAGCTGCAAGCCGCGCGCATCGCACTGGCCGCCGGATGCCGCATGGCGATCGCGCCGGGCCAGGCACTGCATCCGCTACGCGCCATCGCGGGCGAGGGCCGTTGCACCTGGTTCCTGCCCAAGGACGAGCCGCTGACGGCGCGCAAGCAATGGATCGCGGGCGCTGTGAAGCCCCTGGGCGCGCTGCTGGTCGATGCCGGTGCGCGCCGCGCGCTCTCCAAAGGTGGCTCGCTGCTGCCCGCGGGTGTCACCGCCGTCGAAGGCGATTTCCAGAAGGGCGACGCGGTGCTGGTGAAGGACCCGGACGGCCGCGCCGTGGCCCGCGGACTTGCGGCCTATTCGGCGGAAGACGCAAGGCGTATCATCGGCCGCAAGAGCGGCGACTTCGAAAGCCTGCTCGGATACCGGGGCAGGGACGAGATCATCCACCGCGACGATTTGGTGTTGGAGCCTTAGGTCTTCGGTCGACGTCTGCGCGTTGAATTTATTGGTTGCCGGTCGCGCAGATCGTAAGCCCGCTCTGCATCAGCAATGATCGCTTGCGTCAGTTCGTTTTGCATTTGCGGCAGACGGACGCT
>CAZNZI010000045.1:0-5512 GCA_964577475.1 uncultured Rhodospirillaceae bacterium | reverse complement strand
CTGGCCGGTCTCGGCTTCGGTTCGGTCGAGATCGGATCGCTGTCGATCGATCCGTCGGAGGGCAATCCGAAGCCGCGCCTGTTTCGTCTGCCGGAAGACCGCGCCATCGTCGTCGCTTACGGTGTGCCGAACGACGGCGCGCGGACGATTGCAGCACGGCTTGATCGCCATCGCCTGCCAGTGCCGCTCGGCGTCAATCTGGTCAAGACCAATCGCGGCGGGCGCGGATCGGTGGAGACGGCGGACGACATCATCAATGAGTACGTCGCGGCAGCGAAAATATTTGCATCGCGTGCCGACTACCTGATGTTCAACCTCTCCTGCCCGAATACGACCGATGGCCGCGATTTCTTCGCCGACCGCGCGCACCTCGAAGCCTGTCTCGCGGTGCTTGCCGAAGCGAAACTGACCGTGCCCGTCTTCCTCAAGATTTCGCCGCTCGGCGGGCTGGAGGCGATCGAACGGTTGCTGGTGTCCGCTGAAGGCCATGATTTCATCCGCGGCTTCATGTTCAACCTGCCGCCCGGCAAGCCCGACGGTTTGACGACACCCGAAGCGGTCTGGCGCGCGATGCCCGGGGCGGTATCGGGGCCGGTTCATGCGCCACTCGTCGATTTCTGTATCCGCGAGACCTATCGGCGGATGGATCGCGGTAAATACAAGATCGTCGGTGCGGGCGGCGTGTTCACCGCGGAGGACGCCTACGCCAAACTCAAATGCGGCGCATCCCTGGTGCAGCTTCTTACGGCCCTTGTTTACGAAGGTCCCGGTGTCGTGCGGCGCGTCACCGCCGGTCTCGCACGGCTGTTGGAGCGCGACGGGATCGACCATGTCGCCGATGTGGTGGGAGTCGACGCTCTTTAGCCCGACGCGCCGAATGTGCTAAGAGGGCCGAAGACCGTCCTGGAGCGCGCCATGAAACACCCACCGGCCAAGCATACCATCCAGATTGAAAACGATCGTGTTCGCGTCACCGAATGGCGCTTTGCGCCCGGCGAGGCGACGGGTCACCACATTCATGAGCATGATTATGTCGTCGTGCCGGCCCGTACCGGCGAGCTGGAACTCGTCGAGCCGGACGGCAAGACCTCGCGTGCGCCGCTGACCCTGGGCGTCTCCTATGCCCGTCCGGCCGGCGTCGAGCACGATGTGATCAACGCCGGGCCCGGCGAAATGGTCTTCATCGAGATCGAACTCAAGGACACCCACATCAAGCGGGCTTGAGATACGGCGCCAGAGTCTGGGGTTCGGGAATCACCGCGACGATCTTCAGCCGCGCGATCACGCGGCGCGCCGCCATGTTGAGATTCTCGCGCAGCAGTTCGGCGGCGGCTTCGATACTGTCGCTGACCAGCAGGTCGAGTACGAGCCGGTATTCGGTGATCGAGGCCGGATCGCTCGGCAAGCCGAGCTGACCGAGCAGCCGGTTGGCGGCCTTCAGCGGTAGCTGCACCTGCTGAATCGTGTCGAGCAGCAGCTTGTTGGGGCTGCGCAGGATGCATTGTTCCAGGAAGTCCGCTTCCAGCCGCTCCCAATCGGCGGGCGCGATATTGCCGCCATGGCTTTCCGCGGCTGCCGCGCGATTGCGCAACTCGACCAGCCTGTCGCGGTCGAGAAGGGGGGACGCCGCGCGCAAGGCCGCCGGCTCCAGCAATTGCCGCAGCTCGTAATGTTCCTTGATCGACTCGGCGGTCAGCGGTCCGGCGAGCCAGCGCGAACTTTGGCTTTTCCGCACCAGGCCGCGTTCCTGCAACCGGCCCAGCACGTCGCGCACCACGGTGCGGCTGACATTGAAATGCGATGAGATCTCGGCCTCGATGATGCGGTACTCGCCGAAGATCAGGCAGGCGGCCACCTGTTCTTCGACCGTGAGATAGATGCGCTCCCATGAGCCGCGGCTTTGCAGCGCTTCATCGGCTTCGCCCGGAATGTCGAGGCCGAGTTCGCGGATATCGCTGCGGTCGGGCGCTTCGACCTCGTCCATCGGCCCGACCAGAAACCCGCGGCCGTCGAAGCGGTGGATCAGCCCATCGGCTTCGAGCGTCTGAAGCGCGCGCTGCACCGGCGCGCGGCTGGTCTGCAGCACCTCGGCGATCGGTCCTTCGAGCAGTACAAGACCCGGCGGCAACCGTCCGCTCGCGATATTGGTGCGCAGGACGTGCTCGACGATCTCATAACGCTTTCCCGGCGCCTTAGCCGGCGCGGCGGCAGCCATTGTGCTTTTCTCGATCCGGTCCATGGAATGAGCGGGACTCAAATTGGTCTTAGCAATCAATGTCCATTTAGTCATTCGACGGATGGCCATCGAATAAATGAATATTGCATACCAATATAGCCAAATTTGACCCATTTTGCCCAAAAAGCTATCAAGCTTACGCGATCTGCATGAGAAAACCTGCCATTTCGCGACAATTCGGTGATGAGTCCAGGACTTGGGAAAATGAGATTGAATACAAAAGACGTATTTGTTACGGTTTGCGTGACGGGGAGATAAGGCCGGCGGACGGAACGCCGGGCCGATATCGCAGTGCCACAGGGCAGCGGGGGAGATGCAGCAAGGCTCCAACCTAGATCGCGCTTCATCGGCGCGCGCGGCGGACAGTCCGGCCGGCGGCCATGTCGACGTCCTCAAGCTCGATGGGCTGACCAAGCGCTTCGGCGCTAAGACCGCCATCGACGGCGTTTCCCTGTCGATCCCCAACAACGAATACGTCTCGCTGCTCGGCCCCAGCGGGTCCGGCAAGACGGTGCTGCTCCGGCTGATCGCCGGTTTCGACCAGCCCGATCACGGGCATATCCATTTCGACGGGCGGCGCGTCGACACCGTCCCGGCCCATCGCCGCGGCATCGGCTTCGTCTTCCAGAATTTCGCGCTGTTCCCGCATCTCACCGTCTACGAGAACGTGGCTTACGGCCTCGCCAACCGTGTCGACCGGCCGGAGACCGACGGCGCCAAGTTGCGCGCGAAGGTCGGCGCGATGATCGAGCTGGTCGGCCTGACCGGGCTCGAGAAGCGCAATGTCAGCCAGATTTCCGGCGGCCAGCGGCAGCGCGTGGCATTGGCCCGCACGCTGGTCACCGAGCCGCGCCTGGTGCTGCTCGATGAACCGCTGGGTGCGCTCGACGCCAATCTGCGTGAACGCATGCGCGGCGAGTTGCGTGCGATCCGCGCCGAACTGGGCGTCACCTTCTTCCATGTCACCGGTGGCGAAGCGGAAGCGCTGGCGATGGGCGACCGGGTGATCGTGCTCGACCACGGCCACATCGCGCAATTCGACAACCCCGACACTGTTTACAATCGGCCGATCAGTGCGTCGGTGGCGCGGTTCCTCAACTGCTACAACTTGATCGGCGGCACGGTGTCGGGCAACCGCTTCAATGCCCAGATCGGCGAGTTCCCGGTGGTGCAGCGGCAGCAAAGCGGCGCCACGCCGGCCTATGCGATCCGTCACGACCTGATCCGCATCCAGCCCTCGGGCGTTGCCCGCGGTGCCAACGAAACCGGTGTCGAGGCGCGCTACATCACCAGCGAATATTCGGGTGCCTCGGTGCAGTATTTCTTCGCGCTGTCATCGGGCGCGATCATCGAGGTCGAGAATCACCTCAGCCATCGCAAGCCGGAGAACCTTCAGCCTCAGACAACTTATGCGCTGACCTGGGGAGCGGGCGATGCGATCGTCTTCGCGTGATCGGGTGAGCGCATGAACACCGCTGTCGCCACTGCCGCCACCGAAAGCGTTTCGGCCTCGGCGTCGAGCAAGTGGAAGGTCTATCTGCTGCTCGCACCCGGCGTGGTGTGGATGCTGCTGTTCCTCGTCCTGCCGATGCTGATGATGGTCTACGTCTCGTTCTGGACGCAGACCACCTTCAAGATCCAGCCGATCCTGACGACGCACAGCTGGGAGGATTTCTTCACCAGCGCAACCTATCTCGGTTCGCTCTGGACCACCGTGCGCATCTGGCTAATCGTTCTCATCCTGACCCTGCTGGTCGGCTATCCCACCGCGCTGTTCGTCGGCCTGTTCGTGAAGAACAAGACCACGGCGACGGTGCTGCTGGTGCTGTGCATCATCCCGTTCTGGACCTCGTTCCTGATCCGCGTCGTCGCCTGGCGGCCGATGCTGGGCGAGGAGGGCGCGATCAACGAAATCCTGCTCGCCGCCCATATCATCTCGACGCCGATCAGCGCGCTCTTGTTCACCGAACTCTCCGTGATCATCGGCATGACCCAGATCTATTGCGTCTTCATGGTCGGCCCGATCGCCTTCATGCTGGGCCGTATCGATCCCAATATCATCGAGGCCGCGCGCGATCTCGGCGCCAGCTTCGGGCGCATCTTCCGCACCATCATCCTGCCGCTCAGCATGCCCGGCGTGGTGGTGGGCGCGATCTTCGTATCGGTGATGGTGCTGGGTGAGTTCGCCACTTCGGCCGCGCTTTCGGGTCACAAGACCAACCTGCTCGGCAACATCATCGTCATTCAGGTCGGCTCGCTGAAATGGGCATTCGCGGCGGTGGTCGGCGTGGTGCTGACCGTGATCATGGGCGCGGTGATCGCCGGACTGTTGCGCATCGTCGATGTGCGGCGGGAGCTCTAGGCGATGAACGCGGGCCCGATCAAACCGACCCTGGCCGTCTATACCTTCCTGTTCATCGTGTTCCTGTACGGGCCGATGCTGGTTCTGGCGATTCTCTCGTTCCAGTCGGGGCCGGAAGGCGGGCCGCAGTTCCCGATCATCGAGTGGTCGACCTACTGGTACAAGAATATCTTCGGCCTGACCCCGCCCTCGCGCATCGCGCCGCTGCCGATCCATGAATCGCTGATCCGATCGCTCAGCCTCGCCTTCATGACCATGGTGGTGTCGACCATTCTGGGCGTGATGTCGGCCCAGGCCTTCCGCTCCCACTTCAAGGGGTCGGGTCTGATCTTCTATCTGACCGTGCTGGGCATGATGGTGCCGGGCGTTCTGGTCGGCCTCGGCACTGCGCTGGTCGCCAACTATCTGGGGATCGACCGGCACTGGTGGGGCACGGCTTTTGTCCTCCATGTGGTCTACACCTTCCCCTTCGCTTTCCTGGTGATGCTGGCGATCTTCAACCGGTTCGACTCGACGGTGGAAGAGGCATCCTGGTCGCTGGGCGTGCCGCCCGTGCGCACCTTCCGCAAGATCACGTTCCCGCTGATCTTCCCGGGCGTGCTGTCGGCGATGTTGTTCGCCTTCACGCTGTCCTATGACGAATTCTCGCGCACGCTCTTCGCGTCGGGCCGCGATCTCACCTTGCCCTTGGCGATCTACGGCACCTTCGCCGTCGAGATCCACCCCAACATCTTCGCCTTCGGCGTGTTGACGACCTTGTTCTCGCTGGCGCTGCTGGCCGTCTATGCGGCTCTGATGACGTTGTCGGTGCGCCGCGCCCGCCGCACCGCGATTCAGGAGGAGGTGTGATGGCTCAGGGGACGGCTAAGGGCGTCGCTCTTGTCACCGGTTCGGGATCGGGCATCGGCCGCGCC
>CAZNZI010000044.1:0-3422 GCA_964577475.1 uncultured Rhodospirillaceae bacterium | reverse complement strand
CGACGACACCTCGCTGGTCTGGGACAGCGAGCATCAGACGCTTGCCATCCGGCTCGTCAATGTCCGCGCGCGCGACGCCAACAAGCGCATCATCGCCTCGGTCCCGGCCGCTTCGGTCTCGTTCTCCGGCCCGGCGCTGCTGACCGGGCGCCTGGTGCTACGCGGTGTGCGCCTGATCCGGCCGCATCTGCACATCCTGCACCGGGCGGAAGGCGGGTTCGCGCTGGGCCTTGGCGAAGAGGTCGATGCCGATGCCGCGGCGGCGGCCGACAGCGCCGTCGCCAACACGATCCGCAAGACGGGCAAGATCGAGCCGGGCACGCCGAATGCGCCGAAGCAGAGTTCCTCGCCGATTTCGGGGCTGGAGCGCGTCGAGGTGGACGGCGGCGATCTCGATTTCGACGATCCCGGTCTTACCGGCCACTGGCGTGCGCCGCGCATCGACCTGTTGATCCAGAAGTCGGAGAAAGGGCTTTCGATCGCGGTCCATGGGCCGATCGAGATCACCGACCAGGGCAAGACGGAGCCGGCTTCGTTCAGTGTCAGCGGCCTCTATCAGCCCGACACGGCGAGTGCCACCGGGACGATCCATTGGGCCGGGCTGCGGCCGGCCAGCTTCGCACATCTCTCGCCCAAATTGGCCGATCTCGGGCGGTTCCAACTGACGACCGGCGGC
This sequence comes from uncultured Rhodospirillaceae bacterium, assembly GCA_964577475.1. Classification (GTDB taxonomy): domain Bacteria; phylum Pseudomonadota; class Alphaproteobacteria; order Rhodospirillales; family Magnetospirillaceae; genus JASHSH01. Next base: position 2,746 of record CAZNZI010000044.1, on the reverse strand, counting down.
GTCGCCGATCTCGCCTACACCCCGGTGGACGGGCTGACCGCGCTCGCGCTCGACATCACGGCCGGTGCCGGCGTGGTCGATACGGCGCCTTGGGGTGGCACGTTGAAGGTCAACGCGGCCAGCGTGAAGGGCAAGCTGAGCGACAAGCTCGACAAGCTCTCGCTCGACGAATTGCGCCTCGATCTCGGCGGGCCGAAATTCACGGTTTCGGGCAATGCGACCGGACTGACGGGTGTGGCGCGCTTCGACATTGCCGCGCGCGCCGACGAGGTGCCGGTCGATCTGATCAAGAACCTGTGGCCGGAAAAGATGGCGCCCGGTCCGCGCGAATGGATCACCACCAACATGTCGGCCGGCACGATCCATCACGCGGATATCAAGGCGGTCGGGTCCGCGCCGGTCGCCATGGCCGGCGAAACGGTGATCGAGTCCCTCAACGGCGGCATGCAAGGCGACGGCATCACCGTCCGCTATCTCGGTGCCCTGCCGCCGGTGAAGAATGCGGCCGCCACGGCGACCTTCGACAAGGATTCAATGACGATCGCGGTCAAGGGCGGAACGGCAGCCGGCGTCAAGGTGAAGGGCGGCACGATCAAGCTGACCGGGCTGTCTTCGGTCGATCAGGTCGCCGCATTCGATCTCAATGTCGAATCCTCGGTGCCCGATGCGCTGAAGCTGATCGATTCGAAACCGCTCAACCTCGCCAGCGGTTTGGGCTTCGACCCTGCTCATGCCAAGGGCGACGCGACTGTCGCAATCAATATGAGCTTCCCGTTGGTCCAGACGCTTCACCTGGCGCAGGTGAAGATGAAGGTCAAAGCCCAGACCAAGGGCATGGCGGTGCCGAAGGCGGCCCTGGGTCTCGATCTTTCCGAGGGCGGGTTCGACATCGATCTCGATTCGCAGGGCATGGACATCACCGGCAAGGCCAAGCTGGGCACGATCCCGATCGACCTCAAATGGCACGAGAACTTCGTCAAGGCCGCCTACACCAGCCGCTATCAGGTGAAGGCCGTGCTCGACGACGCCGGGCGCAAAGCGGTCGGCTTGGGCAGTGCGATCTTCCAGGCGCCGGTATTCGACGGCCCGATCCCGGTCGAAGCGGTGGCGACCATGCTGCCGGGCGGCAAGGGCGACGTGGCGGTGAAGGCCGATCTGACCCCGATCTCGATGCGGCTGCCGGCGCTCAACTTCTCGAAGGCCAAGGGCAAGCCGGGCAGCGTCGAAGCGGCCTTGAAGCTCAATGCCGCCGGTGTCGTCGGCATTCCCCATTTCACGGTCACGGCGGCCGGCGGCCTCGATATCAAGGGCGACGTGGCGTTCGACACGGCGGGCCATGCGCGCAAGCTGACGCTCGCGACGGCAAAATGGGGCCGCACCGACTTCAAGGGCACCGGGCAGTTCCAGCCCAACGGGATGCTGGTCATCGACGTCAGTGGCCCGTCCTTCGACGGCAGCGAACTGGTCGGTGGCGGCGGACCCGCGAGCAACGGCCATGTCGAATCGGAGCAGCAAGCGCTGTCGGTGACGGCGAAGATCGACAAGGTCTGGCTGAGCGACAAAGGCGCGATGCAGAACGTGACCGCCTCGCTGGCGCATGGCAAGAAGCGCTGGCGCTTCATCCGCATCGATGGCCGGTTCGAGAAAGGCCAGACGCTGCATGTCGACATCAAGCCGCAGCCCGACGACCGGCGCCGCGCCCTGAAGATCACCGGTTCCGACGCCGGCGCCATCTTCGCCGCCTTCGGCCTGTTCGAGAACATGCGCGGCGGCACGCTGACGGTGGACGGCACCTATGACGACACCGATCCGCGCGTCACTTTGGCGGGCACGCTGAAGATCGACAATTATCGGGTCGTCAATGCGCCGCTGCTGGCGCGCGTCTTCACGGTCGCGTCGCTGACCGGCACGCTCGGCATGTTGTCGGGCGAAGGCATCAGCTTCGACCGCGCCGAGGTGCCCTTCACCCTGACCGACGGGCTGCTGACCCTCAAGGATGCGCACACCGCGGGCACGGAGATTGGCGTCACGGCCAGCGGGCAGATCGATCTCGACCAGAACGTCTTCGCGATCCAGGGCACGATCGTCCCCGCTTACGCGATCAACAGCCTGGTCGGGAAGATTCCGCTGATCGGCAGTCTGCTCACCGGCGAGAAGGGCGGCGGCCTGGTCGCCTTCTCCTATTCGATCAAGGGGCCGGCCGCCGATCCTTCGATCTCGATCAATCCGCTGTCAGCCCTGACGCCCGGATTCCTGCGCGGCCTGTTCGATGTCTTCGACAACGGCAGCGGCACCAAGGTTGATCGCTCGAAGAAGGATCAGGGCGCCGGCCAGCCCGCGAACAAAGGCAAAGGTGGCGCGGTCGATGCGCCCGACACGAGCGGCGACCGCTAACTGACTATCGGGATATGGGACATTGCACGTTCCCACATGCATCCCTAGTGTGCGCCGGCGATGCCTCCCTTTCTCTCCCGTCAGGTGCGGTTCCAACGTCGTCTGGCGCGGCTCTGGCTGCGCCGGGTTGCGTTCTGGGTCGGTGCGCTCGGCGTCAGCGCCGCGGCCATCGCCTTCGCCTGGGCGTCGAACTGGGCCTTCGATCTGTTCCATATCCTGACCGGGCCCAGCCGCTTCCTGCCGCTGGCGATCTGCCCGCTGTCCCTCATGCTGGTCGTGTTCATCACGCGGCGCTTCTTTCCCGGGGCCCAGGGCAGCGGCATTCCGCAGGTGATCGCGACCATCCGCGCGC
>CAZNZI010000043.1:0-2739 GCA_964577475.1 uncultured Rhodospirillaceae bacterium | reverse complement strand
GGTGCAGCAGCTGATGGTGAAGACCTGCGCCCGCCATCTGTTCCTCGACGAAGACGATGAGAAGGTGGTGACCAAGACCGTCACCACCAAGCGTTTCGGCTTGTTCAGCCAGAAGACGCAGGTCACCGAGCGGGTGGAAACCCGTGATCCGCGGGCGCTACGCGAAATCCTGACCTTCATCGCGTTCGACTGGCAATTGCCGCTGCTGGCCGACTACGCAGATCTGACGCTGCAGCAACTGATCGAGCTCGGCGAAAACATCCTGGCGATGCGCACGCCCGAAGCCGTGCGCGAACTCGCCCGGTTCGACCACAACCAGATCAAAAAAGCGCGCGCCGCTCTCGCCCATGAATTCCCGGTGCTGCTGGAAGCGCGGCCGTCCGCATTGCGCGGCGCGCTGTATTGGCCGAAGGACATGTACGCCTTCTTCCGCAGCATCCTCGGCCCGAAGTTCTACGACTTCATGGCACGCGACGAGAACTTCTTCACCATGGTTGCCAATATGGACAAGGCGGTGATGCGCACCTATGCGGATGTGCTGGCCTACATCGCCAAGGAAAACCTGATGGAGATGCAGCGGCTCAACATCGACCGCACCGATGTGCTGATGCAGACCCTGCGCACCACTTTCGGCCCGAAGCTGGCCCAACTGCTCGCCCTGCCGCAATTCGCCAAGGAAGTTCTCCGCCGGCAGGTCGAAGGCCTGGTGCACATGCACCAGAACAAGGACCATATGCTGGCGGCCCAGATGGTCACTTGGGGCGCCCTGGCCCCGCGGGTCGAGGAATGGCTGGCGCGCCAGCCCCGCCCCGCCTGACCTCCTGCTCCACAATCGCGCTTTAGTCCGGTCGTGCCGCCTGAGCGCTGATCGGGTATAAAGACTCGACCCGTTGCGGGGGCGGGTGGATGCGATGGATTTCGTCGACTGGATCATGTACGTGTCCGGTGGAGCTTTCGGCCTATTGACCTTGGGCCTGGCTCTGTCGCGTGCCTCGGCTTTCACCGAGCGCGACATCAACCCCATCTGGTGGATCGCCTTCATCGTGTTCGGCGGCTTGCTCGCCGTGACTTTGATCGCCGATTTGGTAGTGCCGGTGGACACGATCATCTATTTGACCAATGGCAGCAACGATGCGCGCGAGGTCCTGATCGACAGCCGCGCGATCTGCATGCCGCCGAAAAGCTATGACCGCTTTCAGTGGCGCCTGGGTCGTCCCGACAAGGTCACGGTGGTCGGGGCCAATGGCGACCGCGGCGGAGTCTACAAAGTCGACAAGGGAACCTGGCTGATCAATGCGTCTTCTGTCTCGGTCTATGCGGACATGTATGCCGAAGGCGGAAACGCGATCGATTATGACGCCCTGGCCGCACCGCAGCGCAGCGCCGTGCATGTGGACGGGCGCTACGGCAAACCGTTCAGGATGTTCTCCCAATCGCAGTTCGATCGCGTCTACAGTGCCGGCGGCGACATCGTGGAAGGCAGCCGGTCGGGCCCCTGCTCCAACGACGATCGCAAGAAGAAAAAGAAGCCGGACGAAGCCAAGCCCAACTAGGCCGCGGCCATGGCCGGCCCGCGGAGGCCTTCCCACACTGCGGCGTCGAACGGCGCCAGATTCGACAGGAACTGCCGCGCGCTCGATTCCCAGCTGAAGGTCAGCGCGTAGTTGCGGGCATCTTCGCGTGTGAGTTCGAGCGCCGCACGCGCAGCCTGACCCAAATCCTCGTCCATCACGCCGACACGTTTGTCGGTCAGCACGTCGAGCGGCCCGGGCACCGGATAGGCGGCGACCGGCAAGCCCGACGCCATCGCTTCGAGCATCACCAAGCCGAACGTGTCGGTCCGGCTCGGGAAGACGAAAACCGACGATGCCGCGTAGTGTGCCGCCAGCGCCGCGCCCTGGCGCGCGCCGGCGAACAGTACGGTCGGATATTTGCGCTTCAGTTCGTCGAGCATCGGCCCGTCGCCCACCACCATCTTGCTTCCAGGCAGGTCGAGCGCGAGGAACGCGCCGACATTCTTCTCGACTGCGACGCGCCCGACATATGTGAAGAGCGGCTTGGACATCGCCGCCGCTTCGGGAGCGAGGCGCTGCAATTCGTCGGCGTTGTGAGGCCGGAACAACGTTGTGTCGACGCCGCGCGACCAACGCTTCATCCGTGAGAATCCGGCCTTACGCAGTTCCTCTTCGATCGACGGCGTTGCCACCATGATCGAAGAAGAAGCGTCGTGGAACCGGCGCAGCACCCCGTAGGACCAGGACAGCGGGATGCGCGCGCGGGCATGGATGTATTCGGGAAACCTGGTGTGATAGGCGGTCGAGAACGGCAAACCACGACGGCGGCAGAAGGCGCGCGCGGACCAGCCGAGAGGGCCCTCGGTCGAGATGTGGATCGCTTCCGGCCGCGCCTCTTCGATCATCCGCGCCAGCCGCCCGCCCGGCGCCAGCGAGAGACGGATCTCGGGATAGGTCGGGCAAGGAATGGTGCGGAAGAGATCGGGCGTGATGTAAGTCGGCTGGTGGCCCAGCCGTTCGAGTTCGGATTTCAGGATGCCGAGGGTACGGACCACCCCATTGAGTTGGGGCTTCCAGGCATCGGTAACGAGGACAATGCGCATATCTCGGCCTCCGCGTTGATCGGTTCGCCCACCAGTGCCGCGGGCACTGGGGTGCCGTCCGGCTGGCCGACTTCCGCCCAGCGCAAAACTTCCAAACGTCCGTCGAAATGCTCCACCAGCGC
>CAZNZI010000042.1:0-1584 GCA_964577475.1 uncultured Rhodospirillaceae bacterium | reverse complement strand
GTCATGGTCTTGCGCAATCGCTATTCCAGGTCGGCGGCAATATCGGTTCGGCCTCGGGCCCGCTGCTGGCCGCCTTCTTCATCCTGCCGCGTGGCCAGAGCAGCATGGCCTGGTTCGCGCTGGCCGCAGCCCTCGGCATGGTCGTGCTGACCGGGCTTGGCCATTGGTACAAGAGCAAGGGCCATGCGAAGCCGCGCGCCAAAAAGGCGGGCAACAGCCACCACGCGCTCACCAAGAGCCAGGTGAACCGGGCGCTGGCCGTGCTGATCGCGCTGATCTTTTCGAAGTATTTCTATCTGGCGAGTTTCACCAGCTACTACACCTTCTATCTGATCCACCGCTTCGGTCTCGATACCAAGGCGGCGCAGATCTATCTGTTCGTCTTCCTGGCCGCGGTTGCCGCGGGCACCGTGATCGGCGGACCGGTGGGCGACCGCATCGGCCGCAAGAAGGTGATCTGGGTGTCGATCGCGGGCGTGCTGCCGTTCACGCTGGTATTGCCCCATGTGGGCCTCGCCGCGACCGCCGTGCTCTCGGTGGTGATCGGCTTGGTGCTGGCCTCGGCCTTTTCCGCCATTGTCGTCTACGGCCAGGAGCTGATGCCCGGCCGCATCGGCATGGTGTCGGGGTTGTTCTTCGGTCTCGCCTTCGGCATGGGCGGCGTCGGTGCCGCGGTGCTGGGCGTGCTGGCCGACTGGACCAGCATCGGCTTCGTCTACACGGTGTGTTCGTTCCTGCCGGCGCTCGGCCTGCTGACCGTATTCCTCCCCGATCTCGGCGGGCTCACGAAAGCGAAGGCCGCCGCGCACTGAGCGCGGCGGCTAGTCCCCGAGCTTCGCGCGGAAGAACGCGACGATCTGCGCGTCGAAGTCCTTGTGGAATGCGACGCGGTCGAAACCGGCCGCGTCGGTGCAGAGTTGCGGCACCGCTTTGGCCATGCCCGGGCTGCACGGCGCCAGGAAGGCGAAATGCGCCGCATTCTTCACCAGGTGAAACTCCGGCCGCGCGGGCAAGTTGCGATCCACCGAAGCCACATCGCCCGGCAGGATTCCGTCGCCGCCGAAATCGGAAGCCCAGAGCTGCACCGGCACACGGACGTCCTTCAAGCTCGCAACGGGAAACAGTGGACCCGAGAGCGGATCGGCGATCACGGCGACCTTGATGCGCGGGTCGTGCGCGAGCGGCTGGGCCGGCGGACCGTTCTTGCGCGCATCGTTGCACATCGCGTTGCTGTCGTCGGGCGGGCAGCGGGCCAGCATCATCGCCTGGAAATCGGGATTTGCGCCGATCAGGGTCAATCCGGTGAATCCGCCGCGCGAGAATCCGAAAAAGCCGATCCGCGCCGGGTCGATCTTCGCGGCATCCGGCCATGCGCCCAGCATGAAATCCACCAGCCGCTTGATGTCGGCGGGCCGCTCGATCAGCGCGGTGCGGGTGAACATGCGGCTTTTGTCGGCGGCGCGTCCGCTGTCGCCCGGATGATTGATCGCCGCGACGACGAACCCGGCATCGGCCAAGGCTTCCGCCGTATCGTGATGGCCGCCGAACCAGCCCATGAACCCGTGCGAGATCACGATCAGCGGC
>CAZNZI010000041.1:0-9362 GCA_964577475.1 uncultured Rhodospirillaceae bacterium | reverse complement strand
TTGGTCATCCGCGCGCCGGCATCGGGAACACGACTTTGGCGTTGGCGAATTCGGACGGCAGAACGACTTTGATGTCGTTGTCCTGGACTTGCAGATTCACCGCCTGGGCGCCCTGGTTCTGGCCCTTGACGAATTTCGTCGGTCCATAGGGCATGAAGTGTCCGCTCCATGTGCTCGTCTCGAGCGCATGGATGATTTTCGGGCGGTCGGCCGAGGCGGCCCGCTCAAGCGCGTCGGCCAGAAGCATCATCGCTTCGTAGTTCAGCCACGCCTCATACGTATAGAAGAGACCCTTTGCCTCGATCTTCTTCTTCAGATCGAGTGCGGCGGGATTCTTCGGATTGAACCAATGGTTGCAGTCCATGATGAAAGCGGCCGCTTCGGGAAATTCCTTGACGAATTTGTACTGCGAGGCCGCGCCGCCGAGCACCGAGTAGATGCCCTTCGGAGCGATCTTCTGCTGCTGCAATGTCCGCGCCAGCAGCACATATTCGTTGTAATAGTTCGCCGGGATGATCAGGTCGGGATTGTGCGCCTTGATGCGCAGCGCGATGTTGTTGAAGTCGAGCGTCGGGGTCGGATGCTTCATCACCTCGAGTACGGTGATGCCGATATTGGGCAGCGCTTTCGACAGGAGATTGGCCGTGCCGGTGCCGAACAGTGAATCTTCATGGACGATGACGGCCGTCTTGGCGACCTGACCGGCGCCCTGGTTGATCGCGCCGAGGCCGGTGATCGCTTGCTGCACGCAGGCGCCGAAGCCCGGCGAGAAGCGAAAGGTATTGGTGAGCCCGCGATCCATGATGGAGTCGGCAACGCCGACATCGACGATGTAAGGCAGATCGTGTTTTGCGGCGGCCTGCGTCGTGGCCAGACAAATGAAGCTGGCATAGCCGCCGACGATCGCCGCCACGCCCGCTTCGTTCAGCTTCTCGACTTCGGCGCTGCCGACGTCGGCCTTCGACTGCGCATCGGCCAGTTGCGGCTCGATTTTGGCGCCGCCCAGAGATTTGATGCCGCCCGCGGCATTGATGTCGTCAATCGCCATCAATGCGCCGGCGCGTGATTGGGTGCCCGAATAGGATACGGCACCGGTGACCGGATGCAGCACGCCCACCTTGATGGGAGCCGCGGCCTTGGCGATATGAGGGAAACCGATCGCGCTGCTGGCGGCGGCCAAGCCGGTCGCCGTGGTAGCGAGAAAATGCCGGCGGCTTATGGTGTGCTTCCAGCTCATGGTGTTGCCTCCTCGGTATTTTGAGCCGGCACGGCGAATGCCGCTCAGCTCTCGACGTGTTTGACGCTCCCGCGCTTCTTGGCTGAGCGCGCTTTCCGTGGATGGGCTGCCGCGATCTCGTCCGCATCAAGCCAAAGCTTGTGGGCACCCGTCGACGCGCGCGACAGCGTCATCTTGTATTGGTAGAGATCCGGCCGGTATAGGCCGGTGATGAATTCGACCGGCCGGTCATTCTGGTCGTAGACGGTCCGCGTTATCTTGAGGACCGATGACCCGATCGGAACATTCAGGAGCCGCGATATCTTGCCGCCGGCCAGGGTCGCGGTTATGACCTGGGTCGCCTGGCCGATCGACGCCCCCGAGCGTTCCAGCAACAACAGCAGCGGGCGCGTCTCCAGATCGCGGCGAGAGAACGACCGGCCGATCTCCTCGGGGATATATGTTTCCAGATGGGAAAACGGCTCGCCGTTCAGTCGTCGCACGCGCTCGGCACGCTGCACGAGATCGCCCACTGCGCAATTCAACGCCGCCGCGATCTCCGCGCTTGCCGGAACATAGTCGAACTCAAGCAGTTCCACTTCTGTCTTGAGGCCGATCGCCAGAATGTTTTCGATGAGGCCTTCGATCGGGACACGCACCGGCGGGACGGCGTTGTTGGTCTGTACCTGGGTCCCGCGGCCGCGCAACCGAACAACCAGACCATCCGCTGCCAGTTCGTTCAGCGCGCGTTTGGCCGTAATGCGCGACACGTCATACTGGCGCATGAGCTCCTGCTCGGTCGGCAGGAACGCATCGGGCGCATAACCGCCGCTCGCGATCTGGTCGCGCAAAATCAAATAAATTTGATGGTACAGCGGCATCGGTTGCCGCGGATCGACGGAAGCCGCGCGCTTGGCTGAAGACCGCTTCACTTTTCGCATCGAGCCGGATCCAAGCCCAATCTTATATTGGTATATCAATATATCTTTTTTCGGATGGAAACGCGAAGAATGCAAGCCGCCAGCCCTGGCGCGCAGGAACGGGAACAGAGGCGCCCTGCATGTGGCGCAACAGGCCATCCCGCTCCGGCACCAAAGGCAGGCCGAGTACGGTGCGGAAGGTCGGCGGTGCTCCGCCGGTTCGGTCTGCTTACCGATCCACTGCGCTATGGGCCGCGACCATGAACTGCGGTCCGAGATCTGCGGCGCTGGGGCAGCCGATTTGCGCCAGGACCACGGAAAATTCGCGCGCGAAGGTGTTGAGCGCCTTTTTTATTCCGGCCCGGCCGCCTGCCGCCACGCCATAGAGCGTTGGCCGGCCTGAAAAGACGAAACGCGCACCCAGACAGAGTGCGATGACGATGTCGGACCCGCGGCGGATGCCGCCGTCGAGCGCAATTTCGGCCCTGTCTCCGACAGCGGCGTGAATGCCGGCCAAGGCATCGAGGGAGGATTGCGCACGGTCGAGCTGGCGGGCGCCATGGTTGGAGACGATGATGCCGTCGGCGCCCATCTCGACGCAGCGGATCGCATCGTCCGCGTGCATGATGCCCTTGATGAACAGTTTACGCGGCCACAACCGGCGGACCTGCTCCAGGAACGGCCAGGCGAGAGCAGGGGCGGGAAACTGCTCAACAAACACATCCGCCACCTGTGCGGGCGATGCGTTCGTTTCGGCATAAGGCCGGAAATTGCCCATATAAGGCAGGCCGCCGTGACCGAAATAGTCGAGTGTCCAGCCCGGATGGGTGAGCGCCTGAAAGACCATCGACGGCGTCACCTTCAGCGGATGCATGAAGCCGCTGCGGCGGTTGCGCTCCCGGTTCGAGTGCGCGGGCACATCGACCGACAGAACCAAAGTCTGCACGCCGAGATCGGCCGCGCGACGAATCATGTCCTCCGAGGTGGTCAGGCTGCGCGTGCCATAAAGCTGGAACCAGCAATGGGCGGGCGCCACCTTCATCGCCTCTTCGATCGAGGCGTTGCTGGCTGCGGAAAGAATGAACGGAACATCGGCAGCCGCCGCCTCGGCGGCAAGCAGACGATCGGCATCGTGGCGGAACATGCCGGCGTTCCCCGTCGGCGCGATCCCATAAGGCATCGCGAAAGTCTGACCCGCCAGCCGTGCGGTCAGGTCGCGCTTCGACACATCGACCAGATAGCGCGGCACCAGCCGATATCGGTCGAAGGCGGCTTCATTTTCGATCAAGCCCCGCTCATCGTCGCAGCCGCCCTCGATGTAATCATAGGTCATCCTGGGCAGGCGCCTTTTGGCCAGGCGTTGCAGATCGGCAATGTTGATGGCCCGGTCGAGAGACATGCGTTGGGTTTTCCTTTGGACCGGCTAAGAGAGGAAGCGGCGCAGCGCCTCGCAATGGAGTCGCTAGAACCTCAGAATTTTTCCCGGGTTCATGATGTTGTCCGGGTCCAGCGTATGTTTGATCTGGCGCATCACATCGACGCCTTCGCCGTGCTCCGCGACGAGAAAGTCGATCTTGCCGCTGCCGATCCCGTGCTCGCCGGTGCAAGTCCCGTCCATGGCGATGGCGCGCCGGACCATCGCGTCATTCAGGCGCGCGGCTTCGGCGAATTCTTCCGGCCGGTTCGGATCGAGAATGAAGGCCACATGGAAATTCCCGTCACCCACATGGCCCAGAAGGACCGACGTCAAATCGGATCGATCCAGATCGCGCTTGGTCTCGGCGATGCATTCGGCGAGGCGCGATATGGGCACGCAGACATCGGTCGCCCATCCGGCCGAGCCGGGCCGCAAGGCCAGGGCCGCGTAATAAGCGTCGTGCCGGCCTTTCCACAGCTTGTTGCGCTGCTCGGGCGTTTCAGCCCATCTGAAATCGCGTCCGCCGTTCCCGCCGGCAAGGTCCTTGACGATCGCCACCTGCTCCTCGACGCCGCGCGCGGTGCCGTGGAATTCAAGGAACAATGTCGGCGCAACGACGTAGTCGAGCTTGGCGTATTTGTTGACGGCATCGAGCTGCTTGGCATCGAGCAGCTCGATGCGGGCAATCGGCACGCCCGTCTGGATGGTGGCGACGACCGTATCGACCGCGGCTTCGATGGACGGAAAGGGACATACCGCCGCCACGATCGATTCGGGGATGCCGTAGAGCCGCAGCGTGATTTCCGTGATCACGCCCAACGTGCCCTCGGAACCGACGAAAAGGCGCGTGAGGTCGTAGCCCGCGGCCGACTTTCGCGCGCGCCGCGCCGTGCGTATGATGCGGCCGTCGGCCAGGACGACCGTCAGCGACAGGACATTTTCGCGCATCGTGCCGTAACGGACGGCGTTGGTGCCCGAAGCGCGCGTCGCCGTCATGCCGCCCAGCGATGCGTCGGCACCGGGATCGATCGGGAAGAAGAGGCCGGTATCGCGCAGATATTCGTTGAGCTGCTTGCGCGTCACGCCGGCCTGGACCGTGCAGTCGAGATCCGCCGGAGACACCCGGAGAACCTGGTTCATGTGCGACAGGTCGATGGTGATGCCGCCTTCGAGAGCGGCCACATGTCCCTCGAGGGAGGTGCCGGTGCCGAACGGAATCACCGGTACTTTATGTCGCGCGCACAGCCGAACGGCGTCAGCGACTTCTTCGATTGTGTGAGCGAAAAGCACGGCATCGGGAAGACCGGCGGCGTGATAGCTCTCGTCCCGGCCATGCCGGTCCCGAATAGCCGCCGAGGTGGAAAGACGTTCGCCGAACGAGTGGCGCAACTGCTCGATGACGATCTGGACGGGGGCGTTGCGGGGCGAAACGGGCGCGTTCATGGCTGGCGCGATTCGGGGCCGATCACGACATGACTGCGGGCGACAGGGATTGCGGCGCCGCGTCCGGCACAGTCGTCCACACATTCTCGGTCGAACGGACATGCGCGTATGCCGCCTGGCGGGCGGCTTCCGGATCGCGTGCGCGGATCGCCTTGAGGATGGCCAGATGCTGTTGCTCGACGTCGGCCTTGCCTTCCTTCGCCCCCGGGGACGACAGGATGATCTGATAGCCGCGCTGCACGAAGACCTTGATCAGTTTCGAAAGGCCATGGGTCGTGTGCACGAGCGCGATATTGTGAGATGCGTCCGCGATCGACTGATGGAAATCGAGATCGCGCTTCGCCAGCGTGCCGATATTCTTGGAGCGGCCCTGCATCTGGGCCTCCAGGGCGGCCTCGAGCTTGTCCAGATCGGCAGGCGTGGCCCGGACCGCGGCCAGGGACGCCGCATGCGCTTCGATCACCACACGCATCTCGATCAGATCGCGGATCGCCGAGGGATGACGTTCCAACATTTGCGACAGCGGTTCGGTCACGGTCGTCTTGGTGAGTTCGGTCACCACCGCGCCGCCGTTGCGGGCCGGCTCGATCAGGCCGCGGGACCGAAGTTCGGACAGGGCTTCACGCAATGAAGGACGGGACACGCCGATCTGCTTGGCCAGTTCGCGTTCCGATGGAAGGCCTTCTCCGGGACGCAGGCGGCCCTCGACGATCATGTGTTCGAGCTGGCGCGCAATAACATCCGACAGGCGCAACGTGGGTGGCACGGTGACGGGCTTGAATATCAAAAGTTCTCTCCTGCGTGCCCCACGCCAATCTGCCGCGCGACTGCGAAGAACCCGGCGACGGAGCCCGGCGCCACTCTATCAGCGTCGCCGCGAAGCACGTTCTTCAGCACTGCGTTCAACGCCTCTTTTTCGCCCATTCACTCTTGACAGTGGCGTTTGCGATGTGGTCGTAATGGTCTGACCAGTATTACCAAAAACGAGATGGCGTACAAGCCGGATGTTGGGGAGGGCGGAACGTGTCAGAAGCGGTTTGCCGCTTTGAAGAGTTGTCATTGCGCGTGGTCGTACATGGCATGACACATCCGCGCGCGGGCGCGTGATGGCCGTCGGTTTTTTCAAGCGCGGGTACTTCTCTCAGGAACGAATCGTCTTCGCGATCACCGTCGCGCTGTTCCTCTTGTTTTCGGTGACGCTCGACCGCTTCCTGACATCGGTCAATCTGCTCTCGCTGCTGCAAAGCGTGTCGGTGCTCGGCATCCTCGGCGTCGCCATGGCGATCGTCGTCATCGGGCGCGGCATCGACTTGTCTATTGTCGCGACGATGGCCATTCCGGTTGCCTGGGTTCTGTACATGATGAACCAGGGCATCTCGCCCTGGGCGGCCTTCGGACTGGGTGTCGCGTTTTCGCTCGGTGTCGGGGTGCTCAACGGCTTCTTCATCGCCTATATCGAAGTGCCGGCACTCTTCGCGACCCTGGCGATGGGCGCCTTCGTCTACGGTTTCGGCCGCTCGCAGCTTTTCAACCAGGACATCATCTATCTGCCGAAAACGTCGTCATGGATCGCGGACATCGGCCGCATGCATGTGGCGCAGATTCCGATCGCGGTGCTGTTCTTCGCCGCCGTATGCGCCGCCGCCTTTCTCGGCCTCAAATACACGAAGATCGGACGCTTCTTCTATCTGATGGGCGAAAACTACCTGGCGGCGCGCATTACCGGCATTCCGACCCGCCCGATGATCGTCGTGCAATACGCGCTGTCGTCCCTGATCGCGTTCGTCGCCGGCACCGTCACCGCCGCGGCCGTGACCAGCATGAATTCGCGCGTGGTCAATTCGACCCTGATCTACGACGTGATTCTGGTCGTCGTGGTGGGCGGCATCGGGCTGAGCGGCGGCAAGGGCGGCATCCGCAACGTCATCGTCGGGACGCTGCTGATCGGCATTCTGCTCAACGGGATGACCATTCTCGACATTCCCTTCACGCTCCAGAACTTGATCAAGAGCGCCATCCTTCTGGTGGCGATTCTGGTCGACAGCGCCATCAATCCACGCGACGAACAGACCGGTCAGCAGGGAGACATCTGAGGGCGGACGCCGGCCGGGGCGACCGTGACCACATTCATTCAACGACGATACAGTTTCGAATACGGAGGAGGAAACCATGATACGCAGTAAATTGGCGGCAGCACTCGTTGCAGGCTTTGTCTTGAGTTCGTCGGCCGCGATGGCAGACGGTCTGGTCGATCCGGGCCGGGCTCCGTATGTCGAAGCGATGAAGGGCAAGAAGGTCGTGTTCCTGCCGCTGGCGATGGGCTTCGACCTCGCGGAAGGCTGGACGAGCGGCGTTCGCCAGACCGTGGTCGACAACGGCGGCACGTTCTCGATTCGCGATCCCAACTGGAGCACCGACGCCGGTGCGCAGGCGCTCACCGAACTGATCAGCGAAAAGCCCGATCTGATCGTCGTTCACAATCCCGACGTCCAGTCCTATGCCCGCCTGAACGAAAAGGCGGAGAAGGCCGGCATCTATATCGTTCAGGTCAATATGCGCTCCAGCTACTCGACCGACGGCTATGTCGGCGCCGACTGGCTGAAGGTGGGTGAGGCCGAAGCCAACGCGCTGGTGAAGAAGTGCGGCGCCGGCACCTCGGGCAAGGTCGCGATCGTTCAGGGCGTGCTGACCGCCGCCACGAGCGTCTATCAGATCGGACCGATTCTCGACGTCTTCTCCAAGCATCCCGAAATCAAGGTCGTCTCGAACCAGGCGGCCGACTGGGATGCCAGCAAGGCGAAAGCCCTGACGACCACGGTGCTGCAGCAGAACCCCGATCTGTGCGGGTTGATCAGCTTCTGGGATGGCATGGCGATCGGCAGCTCGGCCGCGATCCGCGAGGCGAACAAGACCGGCAAGGTCTATGTCGTCACCAACGGCGGCGGCGAGAAGATGGCCTGCGACAATCTCGAAAACGGGAATTTCGATGAGTATGTCAGCTTCGACGTGCCGCGCCAGGCGGCCGATATGGGCGACATCATCAAGACCCTGTTCCAGAGCAAGCTGAAGCCCGGCACCATCAAGGTCTCGCTCTACACGCCGAATCAGATTCTGACCAAGGCGAGCTTGAAGCCCGATACCTGCTGGAACATGAAGGACCTTCCGAAGTCGTGATCGGAACAGTGGCGGCCGGTTAGCGCCGGCCGCCTTTTTCTCCGCAAGAAAGATCGAGGTCCAGGTTCATGGCCGGTGCTGATGCCTTCGTGAGATGGCGCTATCGTTTCGTGCCGGATCACATTGTCGGCGAAATCCTGTCGAAGCGCTGGACCGACAACCTCATCCCGTTCTTCTTCCTTTTGGTCACCATCGTCGTCTTCGGCTCGGTGATCAAAGACTTCTATTCGCTCGGCTACCTGATCACCGCCGCCCGCCAGCTCGGTGAATTCCTGCTGATCGTCATCGGCCTGCTGATCGTGATGCTGGGTGGCGGCATCGATCTCAGCGTCGGTTCGAATTTCGCGCTCGCCAATATCGTCGGCCTGATCGCCATGAACGTCCTTGGCTGGCCGGTCTGGGCGTCGCTCGTCTGCACCATCCTGGCCACCGGCACCGTCGGCCTGATCAACGGCATATTGGTCGGCTATCTGCGCCTGCGCGCCTTCCTGACCACGCTGGTCACCCTGATCATGGTGCGCGCCCTGGTCGACATTCTGCTGCTGAAATATTCGGTGCCCATTTCCGGCGCCACGCCCGATTCCGATCTCTGGGAATACATCGGCGACGGAACCATGCTCGGCCTGCCGTTCAGCTTCGTCGTCGCCGCGGCGATCGCCATCGTGGTTCATATCTTCCTGAGCCGGTCGCGGCCGGGCTGGCATGTCGCGGCCGTCGGCGGCTCGCGCCGGTCGTCGTTCAACATCGGCATCTCGGTGCGCCGCACCGTGTGCATGACCTACAGTCTGTCGGGCGCGCTGGCCGGCGTGGCCGGCTTTCTCTCTGCGGCGCGCCTGGGCGGCGCCGGTGCCGATACCGGCGTGGGGCTCGACATCGGCGCGCTGACCGCGGCGGTATTGGGTGGCAACAGCCTCGGCGGCGGGCGCGGCTCTGTCGCCAAGGGGATCCTCGGCGCGATCATCGTCCTGGTCATCACCAACGGGCTGGTGCGTCTGGGATTCCAGAGCGGCGCCACATCGATGTTCCTGGGCGCCATCCTGCTCATCGCGGTTTCGATCGACGTCCGCTGGTTCAAGAACCGGCACAAGGTCCTGTCGAAGGTCTATGTCTCGCCGGCCTATCTGGAGCTGCCACCACCTGCCGCCGTTTCGGCCCCCGGCTCGCCCTATGCGCTCAATGACAAATTGCGCTC
>CAZNZI010000040.1:0-1842 GCA_964577475.1 uncultured Rhodospirillaceae bacterium | reverse complement strand
CGGCGACGCTGCCGCCGACCCAGTCGGTGAGGCGACCGCCGGCCTGAACCGGCTCGGCGCCGGGCAGTCCGCGCCCGCCGATCGAGCCCGATTCGGCTTGAACGGTCAGCTCCGTGGCCGGGCGCTCGGCCCACGGCCCATTGCGGCCGAACGGCGAGATCGACAGCAGCGTGAGGCCGGGAAACCGATCGAGCCAGCGCCGCACATCGGGCCCGCCGGCTGGATCGCTCTCGACGACCAGATCGGCGCCGGCGATCAGCTGGTCGATCGCGGCGTCCCCGGCTGCGCCGATGACCGAGCGCTTGCCGGCGTTGAGGAAGCGGAACAGCGCCCCGTCCGCGTCGCCCAGATCGGCGCCGGATGCGGACCAGCGGCGCAGCGGATCACCGGCGGCGGCCTCGACCTTGATGACGTCGGCGCCGGCGTCGGCCAGCAGCTTGGTGCAGTACGGCCCGGCGATTTGTGTCGAGAAGTCGATGACCCGCACCCCGCGCAGCCCGTGCATCGTGTCGCCGCAGATGCGCTGAAGCGGTGCGAGCGGTCAAGGCGGCGCCGCCGCCGGGTACTGTCCGAATTCGCCGCAGTACTGTCCTAAGATGGGTCGGAGTGTCCTAAGTTGGGTCCGATGACAGCGCGATTCGCCGATAGGCTGGCCGCCGACAGTTATCGACAGGATGAGATCTGGGGTGTCGCACTGGTGCGCGCCGGCGCGCCAGCCGACTGGGATTCTATCCCATCCGACCAAACGGCAACGATTCCAGAACGTATTGCAGAGCGACTCGTGGCGCTCGGTCGTGCGTATGCTCTCGTTCGGTTGTCCAACCTCGACGCTCGTCGACAGAACCGACTCAACGGTCAGCAGGCCGCTGGCCTTGCGGATGAGGTGGAGTTCCTTCTTGCAATAGTTTCGGATGCTGCCCTTCGAGAACACTGCCGGGGGCTTTTCCAGTTGGCTATCGCCTGCAGCCGTGCTCAAGGTGCGGAGCTTTTGCTGGAGGGGCCGTAGCTCGTGGGCATAGGCCGCCCTGTGTCCTCCGGGGTATGTTGTCGACGTAAACTTCTGAAAATTTCCGCTCTCCGTCGCAATCTCCTCCGCGTACCTCACCAGCGCACTGAGCGTTCCAGACACGGCGATGGAAGGCACAGATCGACAAATGCTCCCGCCTGGAGAGAAGCCCACCGGACGCCTACAGGCGCGGAGCGCGAGTTGGCCGCCTACCTCTGCCGGGCGGGCGCTCAGTGCGGCTGCTCTTCAGTGGCCCGGCGGCGACCGAACGGGAGATCGACAAGCTGATCGCCATGCTGGAGTTGAGCAAGGACACCTTCACGGACAATGCGGGCGATTGATCCGCACGACAGCGAGGGGGGGCATGGCGGGAGTTTTCGACGGTGGTCGATCGTAGCGAGGATTCGTTCGAGGCGGCTATCCCAAGGCAACACGGGAGGTATGAATGACGAATAGATTGACGCCAAGGTTGAAGACGGTCAGACCATCCGAAATTGACTGGATTTCAATCGACATCGGCCTTTGGCCAGGCGAGCGCGGCGGCAAGCATCTTACGATGATGGTCTACCACCAGGGCATCCCAGGACGTTGGCGGCCAGTCGCTGGAAGGCTTGATGCATGGGAGCGGGCGGGGGCGTACATGCGCGACCTTTGGAGCAAGTACGCCTGCGAGCCGTGCAGTGGCGATGGCTGCACGGCATGCGGGAATGTCGGCTGGCGTGATTTCGTCCGCTGGTGCGATGGCGGCGAGCTGAGAGACAAGGACAACTTCGCCGTCTTCCCACAAAGTTAGGACACCTCCCCGAGTCTCCTAGGGCAGTACCCGCACCGCAGTC
>CAZNZI010000039.1:0-1981 GCA_964577475.1 uncultured Rhodospirillaceae bacterium | reverse complement strand
AAGAAACTACCCCCGCCCCACGAACGGCATATTCGTCGCCATCACCGTCATGAACAGCACGTTGGCGCTCAGCGGCAGGCTGTCCATGTAGAGGACGGCCTTGGCCACCGCATCGACATCCATGGTCGGCTCGATCATGGTGGTGCCGTTGGGTTGCGGCACGCCCGTCTTCATCTTCTGCGCCATCGGCGTATCGGCATTGCCGATATCGATCTGGCCGCAGGCGATATCGTATTTGCGGCAATCGAGCGCGGTCGACCGCGTGATGCCGGAAACGCCGTGCTTGGTCGAGGTGTAGGCGATCGAGTTGGGCCGCGGCGCATGGGCCGAGATCGACCCGTTGTTGACGATGCGCCCGCCGCGCGGCGATTGCGCCTTCATGATCTTGATCGCCGCCTGGGTGCAGAGGAAGACGCCGGTGAGGTTGATATCCACCACGCGCTTCCAATCTTCGAATTTGAGGTCTTCGAGCGCCACGGGCGGCGCGCCGATGCCCGCATTGTTGAACAGAAGATCGAGCCGGCCGAACTTGGCCTGCGACGCCTTGAACAGCGCCTCGACCGAAGCCGGATCGCCCACATCGGCGGCCACGGCCAGTGCGCGGTCGCCCGCGCCCGATTCCTTGATCGCCTCGTCGAGCACGTCCTTGCGGCGGCCCGCGAAGGTGACGGCATAGCCGTTCTGCAGCAAGGCCAAAGCGACCGATTTTCCGATCCCGGTTCCGGCGCCCGTGACCAATGCAACCTTGCTCGACGACATGCGACTCTCTCCCGAAAACTGTTATTGGCGTAACGCGCGCGCCAGTATTGAATGGTTGAGGGCGGAACTCAATCCCGGAAAGGGAACGCCGTTTTGTGCGACTTTTGTGCGGCCCATGGTTCGAGACGCCTCGCTTCGCGACTCTCCTCACCATGAGGACTTAAGCTAAAATCCTCATCCTGAGGAGGCCGCAAAGCGGCCGTCTCGAAGGATGGGCAACATCGGGGTATCTAAGAATGACCATCGCCCTGCGCGACATAGCGATCCCCGATTTCGGCGTGCCCGAAGCAATGCCCGTGATTCCCGCCGCCACCTATGCGCACCGCTGCGATACCGCCTATGCCAAATCCGGCTGCGACTGGCTGGTCGTCTACGCCGATCGCGAGCATCACGCTAATATGGCCTTCCTCTCCGCTTTCGAACCGCGCTTCGAAGAGGCGCTGCTGTTGCTTGGCCCAGCGAGCCGCCGCGTGCTGGTGGTGGGCAATGAGGGTGACGGCTACACACCGGTGGCGAAACTACCCGGGCTCGAATTCGTGCTCGCGCAATCCCTGAGCCTGATGGGGCAGGATCGCTCTTCGAAACCCAACCTCGCCGCCGTGCTGCGCGCGATCGGGCTGAAAACCGGCCAGACCATCGGCATCGTCGGCTGGAAGTATCTGGAGGCGCGTGAATGGGATGGGCCGGGGACCGGCTTCCTCGTGCCCGACACGTTGACCGGCATCCTCGCTCGTATCGCAGGTGGCCGCGAGGCGCTGAAGGATGCGACGCCCGTGTTGATGCATCCCGCCACCGGGCTGCGCGCCGTGATCGATGCGGACCAGATCGCGGTTCACGAATGGGGCATGGCGCGCTCGGCCGTGGCCGTGTGGCGCATCCTGTCCGGCATGACACCGGGCGAGACCGAATTTCACGCCGCCGCGCGCATGGGTTATGCCGGCGAGGTGCTGACCGCCCATGTGATGACCACGGGCGGCGACAAGTCTTCACCGGTCGTCGGCATGGCGAGTCCCACAGCCCGGCCGATCAAGAAAGGCGACGGCGTCAATGTGGCCATCGGTTATTGGGGCGGCCTCTCCTGCCGCTCGGCGCTGGTCACCGATCGCGACGACGATTTCCTGGTCGCGGCCAAAGCCTATTTCGAGGGCCTGATCGCCTGGTACGAGACCGCCGATATCGGCGTCGAGGGCGGCGCGATCTTCGATGCGGTGAGCACGACCCT
>CAZNZI010000038.1:0-4168 GCA_964577475.1 uncultured Rhodospirillaceae bacterium | reverse complement strand
ATCAACGGTCAGGGCGATGCATTGCCGGCACCTGCCACCGGTTCGAGCGGCTCGACCCCTGTCGTTGCCATACTCTGCTATCAAAACTGGTTCCAGAGCGTGGCCTATGGCGAGTTTCCCTCGTCGGGCGGCTCGGACGAGGCGGTGGCCCAAGCCCACGCGGGTAGTCTGATCGCCCAAGTATTCCCCGCGATGAATTGGATTGCCTACGACAACGCGAATCGCGGGTGATCAATGGACGCGGCGTGGTCTCGCTTCATCAGAGATGACAGTGGCCCCCAGCCGGCCACGCCGCGTTCACCTTTCAAACCGACGGCATCGGCCGATCCGCCGGCGCTACGCGACGAAGCGATCTCGGCAATGCTCGATCGGATTGCCGATCGCTGGAGCATTTTGATTTTGCTATCGCTGTCGGATGGGCCTCGGAGTCATCGGGTCCTGACGCAGCTCGTGCCCCAGGTGACGAGCCGCGTGCTGACTTTGTCAATCCGGCAACTGTGTGTTGACGGCCTGATTGCGCGCGTGATGGTGTCGAAGGACGCCCTCGGCAATGAGTACAAATTGACGGCTTTGGGCGAGTCGTTTCTGGCCCCCCTGAACGCGCTCTTCATGTGGGCCGAAACGCACAGCGAAGCTCTGGCAGCGGCACGCGCGGATTCCAAGATCTGACGGCGCTTCAGCCTGCAAAACCGGCTCACCCTACAGGAGGATGAGCCGGGCGGGCACGACGGCTCGCAGAGGTCGATGTCAGCTCTGTATTCCAGTGAAGCGGCCGTAGTTGGTTTCGTCGGCCGGATCGGACCGCGGGCCGCCGGTCAGCGCGTGTACCGATACGGTCGGTTGATCGCCGGGCGCGATGTACGGCTCCTGAACCGTCTTGTTCCAATTGGCGATCGCGCCCCGATGGTGGATGGGGTTCGCGGTGTCCGGACCACCTTGTTGATTGGCGAAGCACGGTGCCGCGGCGAGTGCGGCCAGGCCGCCGGCCGCGACGGCTACGATCAATTTACGCATGTGTCAGTCTCCTTCTTTGCCTCGCTGCGGCACCTGAGGCGCCGCACGGTACTGAAGAAAAAGATAGGCTGAGAAGGTGGCGCAACTATGTCTAACCTATTGTTTTTGCTATAAATAATGTTTTAGAGAGTGAGTCGGTCGGTTTAATTCAATTCAAGCCAATCCCACGAATGCTGCTGTCGCGCCGAACCCGCCGCAGGCGTTCAAAGCACAGGGCTGCGGCGGGTATCGCTCCGCTAGTTGCCTGAGGACTGCGAATTGGAATCGGCCCTTGGGGCGGTTGCCGCTGCTGGTTGAGCGGCGCGCTTCTGCGCTTCGAGCGCAGCGCGCTTGGCGGCTGCTGCACTTTCAACGGCAGCGATGGCCGCATTGCGTCCTTCGTCGGCGCCGGGCACGTCGGCAAAAGCAGCCGAGGCAGTCGTCGTCGATAGCATCGCCGCGACGACCGCGACTGCGATTCGGGTAGTGCATTTTTTCATGAGGATCTGCGTTGCGAGCGTGGACGCCATCTGCATCCACTATTCGCTCATTTGCAGCCGGAGATCAGACCGATCCCATTAAATAGGAGGTTATTTTTCGCTGACGGTCGCTTTCCCATGCGACCATCGAAAGTGGCGCCAGATCGCGGACTCGAATCGGCACAATCCCTTCGGGTCGAAGATTTTGTGCTCTTTCAACGGCGCTGTATGTCTTCCGTGAGACCGAAATCGGGGTCAGAGTGCATTTTCGCGGAGCACGATCCAGGTCAGTTTCATTGTTACCGTTCCATCCCTTCACCAAGTCCATCACCTAACGCAAAACAGTCGGTTCGCGGAGCCACGGCATCTCGAAGCCTTCGCGCATACGACCGACCATCATGGCCCAGCGCACCAGCGCCCGTTTGACCGCTGTTGTAAATGCCTGTTAGCGGACAAGAGATCCCTGTTCACTGTCTTTAAGTTCCCTGTTCCGAATTCTCGGCACACACTCAAAAGTTGCGATTTGGCGTTCTGTTTGAGGGCCATCGACCATCACCAGACCGCTTGCTTTCCCGATTTTCCCTGCAAAGTTCCCTGTTAGCAGGGAATCAGGTCAGAGCTGGATTAGCTCCGGACTGCGCCGCCCACCAAGCAATCCAGACGCTAACCGATAACCAGACTGTGAGTGCGGAGAAAGCCCGTATTTGGCGGGCTTTTCCCGCATTTGCGGCGGCGCGGAGACTGAACCTGAGACGGATTGAGGGGCAAATCGGCTGTTTTTCTCCGGGGGCCGATTTGGGCGACCAGACTGTCAGAGGACCGATTCCAGGTCGCCTCTCCATCAAGGCGAACCATTTCTCACTTGCCGCGAAGAGCGGCTAGATCTTGTAAAAACCGAACCAATCGGTCTGCATCGGCAGGCGTGTCGTCCCAAACATCGAGCAAGCTTCGTTCCAACCGTAGCCGTCGCGTCCGACCGGCCCCAATCTCCATGACGCATTCGGATCGGTCGCTGGAAGCAAGGCTGATTTCACACGATACTCGGAAGGCATGAAAGGTGCCCACGACAAGGGGCTCAAATGGGATGAAGACGCGCTGTTCAAATACCTTGCCGATCCGGGCGCGTATCTCAATGCGGTCAACGGCAAGGAGGTGCAGCACCTGATGACCTTCAAGCTGGCCGACGAGCAGAAGCGCAGGGATGTAATTGCCTATCTCAAGTCCATCAATGGCAAACCAGAGTGCAACTAGGTTAAGAGCGTGCCGGACGTTCTCAAGCCGATAGAGTCCTTTTCGGAAGTCTATTTTTTCTTCGGGCGCTTCTGCATCCCGCGCCCGATCTTTCTGGCGAGTGAGCTACGGTGTTTTGCATAGCTGGGCACCGTCATCGGACATCTCAGTTCCCCGCTTCGATCGCCCGTCAATCATTGACAGATACGCAGGGCATTTCCGCTCACGGGCCTGGGGCGGTTCCGCTCACGGGCCTGGGGCGGAACATAGATTGCTAAGGTCATATCGCAATGGCACGTCGCAGACGGAT
Organism: uncultured Rhodospirillaceae bacterium; assembly: GCA_964577475.1. GTDB lineage: Bacteria > Pseudomonadota > Alphaproteobacteria > Rhodospirillales > Magnetospirillaceae > JASHSH01. The sequence goes on along the minus strand of CAZNZI010000038.1, from coordinate 1,156 downwards.
GAGTGTAGACAGCCTGAGTGCCATCGAACGGCTTTGCCTGCGCCACTGATTGCATTTGAGGGACCTTGGGTTGTCCCGGGGCTTCATTGAATCCCAGACCATCTCCGGCATGAAACACGTTCTCCGGAGACGCTGGAAATATTCGCTGCCATGAGCGACAGCCGAGGCCGGCGCCCATGGCAGCAGGTCGCACTCTATCTCACGCCTTCAAGGCGCCGGATTTCTTGGCCGTCCAGGTGGCGACGTAATCCATCAAGCCGGGCGACAGACAGTCGTAGGGTTCCAGCTTCAGTTCGCGTAAACGGCCGCGAACGCCATCCATGCGGCTCGGATCGACACCGGCTTCGATGATCGATGACACGAACGCGGCGAAGCCGGGCGGCGACCAGCCATCTTCCTGGAAACGCTCGGGATGGATGAAGCTCAGGCCTTTGAACGGATGATCCCGTTCCACCGGCCCATGCATATGCACGCCGCATTCCTTACAGGCATGCCGCTGGATCAGCGCGCTGGGATCGACCACTTTCAGCTTGTCGCCGTTCTCGACCACGGTCACATCGCCCGTGCCAGCTACGGCCACGACCGAGAAGGTGGCACCGGCGGGCTTCCAGCACTTGGTGCAGCCACAGGCGTGGTTGTGGGCGATCTGGCCCTTGATCTTCACCTTCACCGGCTTGGTGGTACAGGCGCAGACGAGCGTTCCGCCGGGAAAGCCAGCGCTTTCCTTCGGCAAACCGTTGTCAATCTTGGGATGCAGTTTTTCCGCCATATTCGATCCTCCTCCTGTTGAGCCTTCTTTCTGCTTAGTAGACGACGACGCTTCTGATCGACTTGCCCTGATGCATCAGATCGAAGCCTTTGTTGATCTCGTCGAGCTTCAACGTGTGGGTGATCATCGGGTCGATCTGGATCTTGCCTTCCATGTACCAGTCCACGATCTTCGGAACGTCGGTGCGACCGCGTGCCCCACCGAACGCGGTACCCATCCAGGTGCGCCCGGTGACGAGCTGGAATGGACGTGTGGAAATCTCCTGGCCCGCGCCGGCCACGCCGATGATGACCGACTTGCCCCAGCCGCGATGGGAAGCTTCAAGGGCCTGGCGCATCTCCTTTGTATTTCCGGTGCAGTCGAAGGTGTAATCCGCGCCTCCGTTCT
>CAZNZI010000037.1:0-4841 GCA_964577475.1 uncultured Rhodospirillaceae bacterium | reverse complement strand
AGACCATGAAGGCGATGGCCGGCAAGGGCAATCCAGCACTGGTCAACGAAGTGCTGAAGAAGAAGCTCGCGGGTTGATCACGTTTCCCGGGTGACGGCAGACACCATGAACACCGAGCCCGCATTCGCCCGGTTCGGACGCGGCATCCGACTGGCTGCGCCGGTGGGGATCACGTACATCCCCGTGGCCTTTTCCCTGGGCCTGCTGGCGGTGCAGGGTGGCATGTCGCCTTGGATCATCGCGCTGATGTCGGCGATCGTCTTCGCCGGCGCCAGCCAGTTCGCCTCGCTCGCCATGTTGCGCGCGGCGACCCCGACGCCCGAGATTGTGCTGGCGACGCTCTTCATCAATCTGCGCCATATCGTCTTCAACCTGGCGCTGCTGCCCAAGCTCGGCATCCGCTCGCTGGCCGGACGCATCCTGATCGGCATGATCATGACCGACGAGGCCTTCACCTTCGGCTCGCTGAGCACCGACGCGGGGATCCGCAGCTTCGCCGGGATGCTCGGGCTGTCGGGCACGCTGTGGATATGCTGGAACGGCGGCACGTTGGCGGGTGCGCTGCTGACGCCGACCTTGCCGGGGCTGCTCAACGACGCACTCGGCATCATGATCTACGGCCTGTTCCTCGGCCTGCTGGTGCCCGCGCTGAAGAAACTGCCGAAGGCCGTCATCATCTCGGCCGCCGCGATCATCATCCATACGATCGCGCGTCAGTTCCTGCCGTCCGGCTGGGCGATGGTGGCGGCGATCCTGGGCGGCTCGGCCTTCGGGCCGTTGTTCGACATCGGCGGCGATGCGGCCAAGGATGCGAAGGAGGTGGCCCATGTCGACTGAACTCGCATTGATCCTCGGCATGTCTGCGGTGACGATGATCCCGCGTATGCTGCCCGCGCTGTTCGCGGGACGGTGGCAGCCCCCGCGCAAGGTGCGCCAGTGGCTCGACGCGGTGCCCTATGCGGCGCTCGGCGCGCTGATCCTGCCCGGTGTCATCACCTCCGACATGGCTCATTGGCAAGCCGGCGCGGCGGCCGGCGTTGCCGCCCTGATCGCCGCGCTGTTGCGCGCGCCTGCCTTCATCTGCGGGGCCGTAGCGGTGGGGGCCGCAGTTCTGGTACGCTTGGTTTCGTGACCGGTTCCGACTTCACGCGCATTCCCGTCATCTCGCTGGCCGCCGACCCGGACCGGCTGGCCGAAGAGATCGGTGCGGCCTGCGAGACGGCCGGGTTCTTCTATGTCGTCGACCATGGCGTATCGCATGTTACGATCGATGCGATCTTCGCCGCCGCGGACGACTTTTTCGCGACGCATCAAAGCGTACGTGATGCGATCGATGTCCATACGTCGTCCAACTATCGCGGCTACGTGCCGATGGGCTTCACCGGTTCGGGCGTACCCAAGCGCATGCTCGAAGCCTTCCAGATCATGCGCGACCTGGGGCCCGACGATCCCGATGTGCGCGCTGGCAACACGATGTACGGCGCCAACCGCTGGCCCGCCGACGCGCCGGGCTTCGCCGCCACGCCGTTCCGCGCAACGATGGAGCGCTACTACGACGAGGTCTGGGGCTTGGCACAGCGGCTCCTCGGTATCTTCGCGCGCGGATTGGGGCAGGGACCGGATCATTTCCGCCCGTTCTTCACCAAGCCGCTCGCCCAACTCCGCTTGCTGCACTACCCGCCGCAACCGTCCGATCTCGCGGCCCAGGGCGTCGAAGCCCATACCGACCCGAGTGCTTTCACGATCCTTTTGCAGGATCAAGTCGGCGGTCTCGAAGCACGGAACCGGGCAGGGCAGTGGGTGCCGGCGCCACCCGAGCGATACAGTTTCGTGATCAACATCGGCGATATGATGCAGCGCTGGACCAACGGGCGTTTCGTCTCGACACCGCACCGGGTCGCCAACCGCGGTGGGCAGGATCGGATTTCGGTGCCGTTTTTTGTCAACCCGGACTATGCGGCCACCATAGCGCCCGTTCTTGGCGGTGCACACACAGGCACGCCCAAATACGAGCCTCTGGCCTGCGGCCCCTATCTGGAGGCCGCCTTCCGGGCCGCCTGGCCGCGGTCGGGAGAAGCGACAAATCAATCAGCTCTGTAGGTGGCGCCCGGTTTCGTTGACGCTGGCCGCTGCCTCCTGTAGAACCGCGTTCCGGCTTCAAGCCAGCCGACATCCCGGAGGGGTGGGTGAGTGGCTTAAACCAACGGTTTGCTAAACCGTCGTACAGGGTAAACCTGTACCGGGGGTTCGAATCCCCCCCCCTCCGCCAGTTACAAGTAAGCTGGTATCTGCAAGCAAAAGCCAACCACGATAAGACCCAAACCAACATAGCTCACCCTGAGCGAGATGTTGGCAGTTTGTTGATCGCTTTTTACCGATGCGACCATCATTGAAGCGATCGCAAGTAGGTTATCTGCGAGGCCGTTGATTCCATCCTTCATCTCATCGAAGCTTTGTTTCGCGGAGTCATAGTCGAAAGTACCGCTTTGAGGCACATAGCGACCTTCGTCACGCTGGAACTCGCGCCAATCGCCCGAGATGCTTTTCAAGAATGCGTCCAGCCCACCTGCCGACTTGGAGATATCTTCCAAAGCATTTAAACGATCCGCTGCGTCTTGGCGAAGCCGACGCTGCACACGGACCAGATCAACTCCAAGCATCAAGACACCTGCGAGATCGAGCGCCAATCCTGCGATACTGAGGTAGTTCACACTAGGGCTCTCGACATGTGGCTGTTCTACTTTTTCATTGCCTCTACCAAAATCGCGTTCACGTCCTTGGCGCGTTCCATATGCACCATGTGCCCGGCATCGTCGAAGAGGTGAACCTCGACGGACGAGGGCAGCCCACTCGCATGGGTGGCGGGGATGATCTGGTCGCGCTTGCCCCAGATGACATGCACCGGAACGCGCAGCCCGGCGAGGTCGGGCAGGAGCGAGGTGCGCTGCTTGCCCTGGTCGATCATCGCGGCGCGGATCGTATTGAGGGCCCCAGTGACGCCGTCGAGGCGTTTGAAACGCAGCAGGCCCTCGACCAGATCGCGGCTGACCAGCGACTGGTCGGCAAACAGCTTGGCAACGACACCCTGTAATTCCTTGCGTCGCTCTGCCCCGATGAAGCCCTGCAGATAGGCATCGTCGATTTCCTCGCCGAGCCCGGCCGAGCCGATCAGCGTCAGCGACGTCGCGAGGCCCGGGCGGGCAAGGGCGGCCAGGCCGACGATCGCACCGCCCAGCGAGTGCCCGGCCAGGTGCGCGTTCTGGATGGCAAGTGCGTCGAGCAGGGCGAGCAACTTCCTGGCCAGTTCATCGATGCCGCGGATATCGACCTGCTTCCCCGAAGCCCCATGACCGGGGAGGTCGACCGCAACAACGCGCGCCGTGCCTTCGAGCGCCGGCCAGGTGAACATCCAGTTGTTGAGATCGCCGCCGAAGCCGTGGACCAGTACGATCACAGGCCCGTCCGGCTTGCCGATATCGAGATAGTTCCAGACCTGTCCGGCCGCCGTTACCTGTTTCGGCTTGGGCCCGGCGGCGCTCTCGTCGTCGGCGCTGATCTCAGGAAGCACATAACCCGAGACGAAGGCGTCGATCTCGGCTTCGGCAACCGAGGGATCGGCCACGACTGCCAACAGGGCACCGACAGGCGCCACGTCGCCCTTGTTGAGCAACTGCCGCCGCACGACACCGGCGGCAGGGCTTTCATGAACGTTGGTGATCTTCTCGGTCTCGATATCGAGGATGTCCTGGCCCTTGGCAACGGTGCCACCGAGCGGCACCAGCCAGTCTGCCACCTTGCCTTCGGTCATCGAGAGGCCCCAGCGCGGCATGGTCACGGCGTAGATTGCCTGAGCCGCGCTGCCAGCAGACTCGGTCTTCGAACTGCCCCAAATCTCGCTCATCGCTTATAGGCCATCGTCGCGCGTACGGCCTCTTCGATCTGCGCGGGGCCGGGGACGTAGAGGTCTTCCAGCGACGGCGAGAAGGGCGGCGGCACATGGGGCGGCGAGACGCGCTTGATCGGCGCCTTCAGCGCACCGAAAGCCTTGTCCGCCACCAGCGCGGCGATATCCGCACCCAGATTGCAGCGTGGATACGCCTCATCCACCACCACCAGCCGGCCGGTTTCCTCTACGGCTTCCAAGATCGTGTCCTCATCGAGTGGCGACGTGGTACGCGGATCGACGATGGTGCAGCTGATCCCGTCCTTGGCCAGTGACTTGGCCGCCGTCTTGGCGAATTGCACCATGCGGCCAAGCGCGACGATGGTCACGTCCTCGCCCTCGTCGACCAGGTTCGCTTCGCCGAAGGGGATCGTATAGGTCTCGTCGGGCACTTCCTCGGTGTCGTCGTACATCGCCTTGTGTTCGAGGAAGATCACCGGATCATCGTCGCGGATCGCCTGGATCATCAGCCCCTTCGCCTCATAGGGCGAGGAGGGGATCACGACCTTGAGACCCGGGATGTGGGTGAAGATCGGATAGAGGCATTGGCTGTGCTGGCTGGCCGCGCGCAGGCCGGCGCCGAACATGGTACGGATGACGACGGGCGTCACCGCTTTGCCGCCGAACATGTAGCGGAACTTGGCGGCCTGATTGAATATCTGGTCGAAGCACACGCCCATGAAGTCGACGAACATCAGGTCGGTGACCGGGCGCAGGCCGGTAGCCGCAGCGCCTACCGCAGCGCCGATGAAGGCGCTCTCGGAAATCGGCGTGTCCAGTACGCGATCGGGCCCGAACGTGCCGATCAGCCCCTTGGTCACGCCCATGGGCCCGCCCCAGGCGTCCTGCTCGCCGGGCGAGCCGCGGCCGCCGGCGATATCTTCGCCCATCAACACCA
>CAZNZI010000036.1:0-12498 GCA_964577475.1 uncultured Rhodospirillaceae bacterium | reverse complement strand
TGAGAACCTGCGACCGGGTGCTGGTGATGCGCCACGGCCAGATTGCGGCGGAACACAAGGCGGGATGGAGCGACAACGCTCTGGTCGCCTCGATCGAAGGAATCTAAGCGCGATGACCGATGGTAAGGGTTCGGCGGCAACTTCGGACAATGGCCTCCGCAAGATCGTGCTGGTCCGCCTGCGCGACTTGGCCCTACTGCCCGCGCTGGTCGTCCTTCTGATCGTCGGCACCTTCGTCAGCCCGGCCTTCTTCACCGAGGCCAATATCATCACCATCCTCACCTCCTCGGCCGCGCTGGCGCTGGTGGTGCTGGCGGAATCGATGATCATCATCACCGGCAAGTTCGATCTCTCGCTCGAATCGATCGCAGGGTTCGCACCCGCCATCGGCGCGATGGTCGTCCTGCCGGCGGTCAAATTCGGCTTCGGCTTCGAACTGCCGACCGCGCTCGGCATCCTCGTCGTGCTGGTGGTGGGCGGTCTGGTCGGGTTCATCAACGGCTTCCTGATCGTCAGCCTGCGCCTGAACGCCTTCATCGTCACGCTGGCGATGCTGATCATCCTTCGCGGGATGCTGGTGGGCGCATCGAGCGGCCGCACCCTCTTCGACCTGCCCGACGCCTTCTATGCGCTGATGATCGTCACCATCCTCGGGCTGCCGCTGGCCGTCTGGCTGGCCGCCGTCGCCTTCGCCATCGCGGGCTTCGTGCTGCGCTATCACCGGCTCGGCCGCGCCCTCTATGCGATCGGCGGCAATGCCGAGGCCGCGCGCGCCGCCGGCATCCGCGTCGAGCGGATCATGTGGGGTGTCTACATCCTGGCGGGGGTTCTGGCTTCGATCGGCGGGCTGGTCATCACGGGCTATGTGGGTGCGATCAGCGCCAACCAGGGCAACGGCATGATCTTCACCGTCTTCGCCGCCGCCGTGATCGGCGGCATCTCGCTCGACGGCGGCAAGGGCACGATGTTCGGGGCGCTGACCGGCGTGCTGCTGCTGGGCGTGGTGCAGAACGTCCTCACCCTGGCCCAGGTGCCCTCGTTCTGGATTCAGGCGATCTACGGCGCGATCATCCTGGGCTCGCTGATGGTGGCCCGCTTTGCCGGCGGCCAGGCGCAGGAGTAACGCACCATACAACCGGCGCTAAGCCTCGGAAAACGGCGGAAACAGCGGCCGCCGGGTGCAATCGTCGTATCATAATCTTGCCCCACCCGGCCGGTACGCTACACTGGCCTTACAAATTACGCGCGGGCACCGACCGGCGCGGCACAGGGAATAGGAACGAAAAACCATGGCCAATGTCACTTTGTCCGGCATCCGCAAGACCTACGGACCGGTCGAGGTCCTCCACGGGCTCGACCTGACCGTCACCGACGGCGAGTTCCTGGTCCTGGTCGGGCCGTCGGGCTGCGGCAAGTCGACGTTGCTGCGCACGATCGCGGGGCTCGAAACGATCAGCGCGGGCAAGGTCGAGATCGGCGGGCGCGACGTGACCTTGCTGCCGCCGCGCGACCGCGACATCGCCATGGTGTTCCAGAACTACGCGCTGTACCCGCATATGTCGGTGGCCGACAACATGGCCTTCGGCCTGAAGCTGCGGAAGTTCGCCAAGACCGAGATCGAGCAGCGCGTGAAGCACGCGGCCCAAATCCTCGACATCGAACAGTACCTGTCGCGCTATCCGCGCCAGCTCTCGGGCGGCCAGCGCCAGCGCGTCGCCATGGGCCGCGCCATCGTCCGCAACCCCCAAGTCTTTTTGTTCGACGAACCGCTCTCGAACCTGGACGCCAAGCTGCGCGTGCAGATGCGCGGCGAAATCAAGGAACTGCACCAGAAGCTGCACACCACTTCGATCTATGTCACCCATGACCAGATCGAAGCGATGACCATGGCCGACCGGATCGTCGTCATGCGCGACGGCTGGATCGAGCAGATCGGCAACCCGCTCGACCTCTACGACAAGCCGGCTAACCAGTTCGTCGCAGGCTTCATCGGCTCGCCCGCGATGAACTTCATCAACGGCAAGGTTGCGCGCAACAACGGCCGCCCGGCCATCGTTACCAGCACCGGCGAGATGCTGCCGGCCGAACCGCCCTCCTCCGTCACCGAGGGCAAGGCCATCGTCTTCGGCGTGCGGCCCGAGCACTTCACCATCGCAAGCTCCGGCCAGGGCGTGCCGACCCAGGTCTCCGTGGTCGAACCGACCGGCGCCGAGACCCTGGTGGTCGGCCGCATCGGCGACGCCATGGTCAACGTCAACATCAAGGAACGCCGCGGCTTCAAGCCGGGCGAACAGATTTGGCTCCAGCCCCAGCCGGGCACGGTCCATCTGTTCGACGCGGAAAACGGCCGGCGGCTGTAAACGGACCTTCGGACGTGTTCTTTTAGACCCCCCACCCAAGCCCTCCCCCTCAAGGGGGGAGGGTTTTTGTTTTTGGGAGACGGAACGAGATCGTTTCCCGACTCCTTCCCCCCTTTGAGGGGAAAGGGGGGGATGGGGGGTGCTTTTCTCTAACTAAGGAACGGGGCCAGCCGCTCCAACGCCTTTTCAAGCTGCACCGGGGCGCGGGCGTAGCAGAGGCGCAGATAGCCCTCGCCCGCCGGACCGAAAGCGCGGCCCGGTGCAAGACCGACCTTGGCCTGGTCGGCGATCTGATGGGCAAAAGCCAGGCTGTCCGTCACCCCGTCGATCTTGAAGAAGGCATAGAAGGCACCCTGCGGCGTGGCCGTGTGAACGCGCGGGAAGCGCGACAGGCCCTGGATGATGATGTCGCGGCCGAGCCGGCAGCGCTCGCGCATCTCGGCCACGAAACCTTCGCCCTTCTCGAGCGCCGCGATGCCGGCCATCTGAATGAACGGCGGCGCGCAACTGGTGTTGATCTCGATCAGCGTATCGAGCACATCGCGCACTTCGGAGGGCGCCACCATCCAGCCCAGCCGCCAGCCGGTCATGGCCCAGGCCTTTGAGAAGCTGTTGATGACGATCACGCGGTCTTCGGGCTCGGCCAGCTCCATCAACGACGGCGCCGCGCGGTCATTGGTGTAGACCAACCGCGCATAGACTTCGTCGGAGACAAGATAGATGCCGCGCTTGCGGGTCTCGGCCAACAGAGCCTCGGCCTCCGCGCGAGTCATAGTCCAGCCGGTCGGGTTGTTGGGCGAATTGACGAAGACGGCGCGCGTGTTGTCGTCGATCGCCGCGATCACCCGCTGTATATCGAGACGCCAACCGCCATCGGGCGTGGGATCGAGCGGCACCATGCGCGGCTCGCCGCCCATGGTCTTCACGCAGTCGACGATGTTGGGCCACAGCGGCGTAATCGCGATGGCGTTATCGCCGGGCTGGATCAGCGCCTGGGTGGCGATCATGATCGCGCTCATGCCCGAACTGGTGATGACGCAGCGTTCGGCGTCCACAGTCCGGCCATAAAGATCGGTCAGATAGTGAGCCAATGCTTGGCGCAATTCGGGAATTCCGCGTTTTTGCGCATAGCGCGTATGGCCGGCGCGCATCGCTGCATCGGCCGCATCGGCAACGTAGGACGGCGTCGCCATGTCGCTCTCGCCGTACCACAACGGGATGACATCGGGGTCTCCCATGCGCGGCATCGCCACTTGGCCGATCATACTAAAGGGAATTTCGGCGACTTGCGGCCGCACGCCGCGGCGCAACGAACGTTGCGCCTCAGGGCTGCGATCTACGCCATTCATGCAATCCTCCGATGCGGCCAAAAGGGCTCGCCCAGGATTGTCGCGCCCCGCGTTCTTGGTTAGCGTCACAAGGCCCAAACGGCAAGGCGAAACAGCAGGACCGCAGAAGAGCAAAGTGACGTCGATTCTCGGGAGGCTTGCGCCATGACCATTGGAACCATTCTTGTCCCGCTTCTCGGCGATACCGGCGACGGCGATGCGCTGGCCTGGGCCGGTGCACTGGCCGAGCGGCACAAATCCTTCGTGATCGCGCTGCATCCCTCGCCCAACCCAAGCGACGCGCTCTATGCGCTGGCGTCCTCCACACCCGAGGTGTTCGTCACCGAGAGCATGGAGAAGACGCTGCGCGAACAGACCACCAGCCGCCGCGCCGCCGTGAAGAAGCGCTACACGGCCTGGGCCGAATCGGCGGGCGTGGCCTGCGGCGATAACCCGGCCAAGGACGATGCCTGCAAGGCGACCCTCAAGGTCGATCCCGAAACGGTCGAGCCCGCGGTATTGCGCTATGCGCTGGTCTCCGACCTCATCGTGACCGTGCTGCCGGCCAAGGGCATGGAACGCCGGGCCGAGCCGCTCAACGCTGCCCTGTTCGATGCCGGGCGCCCCGTGTTGGGCGTCCCCGCCGGATCATCGCCACAGATCGCCGGGGCGCCTGCCGCCGTGGCCTGGAATGGTTCCAGCGAAGCCGCGCGGGCGCTGACCGCGGCTATTCCCCTGCTGCGGACCGCATCCGAGGTCGCAGTGCTGCATGCGGGCGAACCCGATACGATGGCGGCGCTCGAGCCGGTGATCGAGTACCTGGCCCATCACGGGGTCAAAAGCCTGGGCTTCGAACTCGGCACCGACGGCAGCGCGACCGAACTGATCGCCGACAAGGTCAATGAGATGGGCGCGCGCCTTCTCGTGATGGGCGCCTACTCGCATAGCCGGCTGCGGGAGTCGGTGCTGGGCGGCGTGACCCGCGAGATGCTCGCGGGCCCGCCTGTCGCGCTATTGATGGCGCATTGAACTATATAGCCCTTCTCCGCGCTCGCGGGGAGAGGGTGGTGAGCAACGCGGCGTGCCGCCGACGAACAGGCCGCTGGCCTGTTCGTACTGAACGTCCAGTGGACGTTCGGAAGGCGCACGTGGTGAGGTGTCTCGCCGCGAGCACCACCTCACCTTCCCAATCGCAAAGCGATTGGGCCCCTCCCTCTCCCCCGCGAGCGGCGGAGAGGGGCCAGCCTCAGCTTACTTCTCGCCGGGGCGCAGGATGCCCTTCTTGATGATGATGTCGCCGTAGAGACGGCGTTCGGCGGTAGCGACACAGGCGAAGGACTCGCGCGCCTGGTCGTAGAAATCGAAACGCGGCACGGCGGTCACCTTGACCTTCTTGCCGTGCGCCTTGTCGACGATCTTCTGCACCGGGCCCAAGAGCGGCGGCACCTTGCCCGGGCCGGGCGACATCAGGAACACCGGTGAGTCGACGAAATCATCGAGCGGGAAGATCTCGAGGATCGCGGCCAGCGCGTCGGTCATCGAGATGCCGTCGGTGCGCACCAGGCGCTTCGAGGTCGACATCGACGGATAGTTGGCGTCGGAGATCGTCAGCTCGTCGCCATGGCCCATGTCGCGCAGAATCTTGAGCAGGTCGCCGTTGAGCACCGGCGGAATCTTCTTGAGCATCGTTCACTCTCCCTGTGGGTTTTCGCCGCTTACGGAATCGGCGCTTCTTCGCGGATCAGTTTCGCCGAGCGCAGTTCCTGCCAGAACGCATCCGGGATCTTGGTGTTGAACAGCGTCATGTTCTCGGCCACTTCGGCCGGCGAACGCATGCCGGGGATCACCGAGGTGATGGCCGGATGGTGCAGCGGGAACTGCAGCGCCGCGGCCTTGAGCGGCACGTTGTGCTTCTTGCACACGGCCTCGATCTTGGCGACGCGGTCCATGATCTCGGGCTTGGCCGGCGCATAGTCGTAGAGCGCACCCGGCTTGGCACCCGTGATCAGGATGCCCGAATTGTAGGGCCCGCCCAGAACGATGCCGATACCACGCGAGACGCAGAGCGGCAGGAAGGTGTTGAGCGATTCCTGGTCGAGCAGCGTGTAGCGCCCGGCCAGCAGGAAGCAGTTGAAGTCACCGGCACGGGCGAAGGCCTCGCAGGCTTCCCATTCGTTGAGGCCGCAGCCGATCGCCTTGGCCACGCCCTCTTCGCGCAGTTTCAGCACCGCCTTGTAGGCGCCGGCCATCGCGTCCTTGAACCGGGCCGGATAGTCGTCGCCCTGGTTGCGGCGGTCGCAGTCGTGGATGAGAAGCAGATCGACCTTGTCGCGGCCGAGGCGCTGCATGCTGTCCTCGAAGGACCGCATGACACCGTCATAGCTGTAGTCGAGCTGGCGGGTGAAGGGCGGAATATTCTCGAATATGCCCGCGCCCAGATCGGCGCCGCGCGCCGGCTTCATGCGCCAGCCGACCTTGGTCGAATAGATATAGGGATCGGGACCGAACTCGCGGAAAGCGGTGCCGAACCGGTGTTCGGAGAGGCCATGGCCATAGAGCGGCGCGGTGTCGAAATAGCGCACCCCGGCATCCCAGGCGGCCTTCAGCGTGGCCTGCGCGTCGGCATTATTGACGGCGGCGAACATATTGCCCATCGCCGTGCCGCCGCAGCCGAGCGCGGTGAGGCTGATGCGCGTATTGCCGAGAGGACGTTGCCGAATGCTCATCCGATGGGCGCTCCCCGATCTGCTTTATTCGTTATCAGACCGCGGACTGTAACCGCCGCCCCGGAGGGGTGGCAAGGGCCGCCCGGTTTACTGCCGGAGGCGCTTCAGCTCCGGATTGGCCAGCTTGAACTCGATGAAGTCATGGGGACAGGTCATGGATGCCGTCCGCAGATGATCCCGGGCCTGGTCCGGCGCACTGTGCAGCAGTTCGTATTCGCCAAGATAGAAATTGGCTTCGCAGGTCTGATCGGCCTGGGTCTTCTGGTCGCCGGTCTTGGCCGCCGCGAAAAGCGCTTCGGGCGGCACCTTTCCCATGAACATGGCCAGAACCGGGCCGGGCCATTTCGATCCGTCGACACGCGCCGCGTTGGCCGCCATCTCGTCGGTATCGTTCCGGCCACGGTGGGCGCGCGCAAGATGGATAAGGATCGCGTTGTAGGCCCAGGCGGGATTGCGGTCGACGCTGACCTGGAAATCAGTGACAGCGGCGTCATAGTCGGCCTGCGCCATCAGGATGACGCCGCGGGCAACATGGGCATCGGGCAACTGCCCGTCGATCGCGATGGCATGATCGAAGTAGGCCAGGGCCTCGGTGGGAGAGGATGCCAATTCGCCTCGCTCGCAATAGGCCATCGCCAATCCACCCATCGAGCCCACCGGAAGAAACAGCGCCGCGACGATGAGGATGCCCCAGGCAAGCCGTCGAAACCGGGGCGATGGCGCAGCCTTGGGCCAGCGCGACAGCAACAGATAGGCGAGCGCGGCACCGCCAAGCGCACCGCCCAAATGAGCGCCAATGTCGATATGGTGCGATGAGGCGGTGGGGATCAGCGCGGGGACCAGCAGGCGCAACGATGCGAATTGCGCGCGAGTCCGGGGCGCCCCGACCGGCTGGCGGAACGAGATGACGAAAATGGCGGCCAGCAGCCCCATGATCGCGCCCGATGCGCCGACCGACGAGATATGCGCATTGAAGGCCATCGACATGAACGATCCGCAGATGCCCGCGAAGAGAAACAGCGCCAGGTACCAGACCCGGCCGAGCCGCTTCTCGAGATAGATGCCGGCGAACAGCAGCACGAGCCCGTTCATCAGCAGATGGAGCACATTGTGATGGAGAAAGATCGCCGTGATGACGCGAAACCACTGTCCGTGCTGGAAGACGAGCAGGCGATTGATCGCGCCAAGGCCGATTGCGGCAAGAGTGGAGACCGTGCCGCCCGAACTGCCGAGATCGGTGGAGAATTGAAGTTCGCCGAGAAATGCCGCCCCCATGATCAGAAGCAGCACCACCGTCACATAGGGGATGCCCCCGCGCCCCATCGCTTCGTCGGGATCGACAGGCGCGTCACGGACCGAAAGGCCGCTCACCGCCCCGGTTTTGGCGTCGAGTGTCGCCAAGCCGCTGACCCAATCGTCAAAAGCACCGTCGACTTGGATACCCGCCGGTATGAACAGCGGTCTTTTTCTGCCGGCCGATGAGATCGTGACGAAACCTTTTTGCCCGAGCCACGGGAGCGTGCTTCCGTTGATCGCCGTATAGAATCCGCTTTTGATCCGGACGCCAGTGATATCGGCCTTCCGCACCACCTTGCGCCCGAACGCATTCACGACCGACACGGTCTCGGCATCCACGACGAAGCGCGCCGTTAATGTGCGGATCGTTATCCAGAGAATGAGCGGAACGAACGCCACGAAGATCACGCCGAACACGATCACCGTTGCCGGGGCTTTGGCGTAAACGATCATGTTCCAGATCGGCAGGATCACAACAAAGGCGAGGATGAAAAAAAGGCCCCTGCCCTGTCGTTGGCGGCTTTGGCGTGTGGGATAGTAGACGCGCGGGAAAGCTTCGGGTCCAGCCGCTTGCGGCGCGCGGTCGGGCCAGAGCCGAAGCAGAAAACTCAGGGCAAAACCGACGACGATCGCCAGTAGCAGTGGCCCTCCGGCGCCTCCCGATGCAGCCTCGAACATGCGAACGATCCCCCGATAGTCACAATAAGTCGGTTATGCGACCTACTATTCATGTCGCTCTGTTCAGAATAGCGGGAACATATATCCGCGCAAATACGGAATTCGCGCAATAAGACACACGTGGTGCGATTGGAGGCGAGGCCCGTCGCGCTAAAGCGGGATCACCACGGCGGCGGGGTCATCCGGAGTTGGACCACGCCATCGACCACGCGCACCGGCACCATGCAGGTCATGCCGAAGCCCGGGTCGGCGCCACGACCATTGTCGAGCCGGTACTGCCAGCCGTGAAAGGGGCAGGTCACGAGATCGCCCTCGATGAAGCCAAGCGACAGGCGGGCGCCTTTGTGCGGGCAGAGATTATCGAGCGCGAAGACGCGGTCGTCCTCGGTACGGAACAGGCCGATCTCGCCGATGACGGTCTTCACGGCGCGGGCGCCGCCGCGCGGAATCTCGTCGACCGTACCGAAGTCGATCCAGATTTCTTCCGCGGAGTCCGACACGTTACTTCTTCGGCGCCAGCGCCAAGATTTGCGCGCAACGGGCTTTGATCTCGGCCCAGTTGCCTTCGGCGATCAGCTTGGAGGGCGCGACCCAGGAGCAGCCGATCGCGGCCACCATCGGCACCGCGAAATACTCGGTGGCATTCTTGATGTCGATGCCGCCGGTGGGAACGATGGCAATATTGGGGAACACCGAATTCCAGGCCTTCAGCATCGTCGTGCCGCCCGAGGGTTCGGCGGGGAAGAATTTAAGGCAGGAGAGCCCGGCTTCGGCGGCGACCATCAGTTCCGAGGGCGTCACCACGCCGGGCAGATAGTCGACACCCAGCGCTTTCGCCTCGTTGAGCAAGGTCGGCGTGCAACCGGGACTGACGACGTAGCTGACACCCGCCTTCTTCACCGCGCGCAGTTCTTCGACCGTGGTCACCGTCCCCGCGCCGACGGCGATGCCCGGCACTTCGCCGATGGCGCGCTTGATCGCCTCAAGCCCTGCCTTGGTGCGCAGCGTGATCTCGATGGTGCCGATCCCGGCTTCGAGAAAGGTCTTCGACAGCGGCACGGCATCCTCGGCCCGATCGAGCACGATCACCGGCACCACGCGCGATGCGCGCACTACGTCGACAACGGACATGGATTCCTCCCCATTTTTTGTCCGTCATTGCGAGAAGCGCAGCGACGAAGCAATCCAGGGTCTCCGCACGACTCTGGATTGCTTCGCTACCGCTCGCAATGCCGAATATGAACTAAGCCGCCATGAAGGGCGCAAAGGTGGACGCGCCCTCTTCCGCCGACCGCGCATTGGCGCGCGATGCCGCAAAGAGTTCACGGCCCATGCCCCAGCCCGATCGATCGGGATCGAAGGCGACGGGCGTCCGCGCCATCAGGTTCTCGACCTGGGCTTCGAGCACGCCTGCCTCACCGTCGAGGCGGATCATGTCGCCGTCCTTCAGCCGGGCGATGGCGCCACCGCTGACGGCTTCGGGCGTCAGATGAATGGCAGCCGGCACCTTGCCCGAGGCGCCCGACATGCGGCCATCGGTCACCAGCGCGACCTTGACGCCGAGATCCTGCAAGACACCGAGCGCCGGGGTCAGCTTGTGCAGTTCGGGCATCCCGTTGGCGCGCGGGCCCTGCTGGCGCAGCACGACGACGACGTCACGATGCAGCTTGCCGGCCTTGAAGGCAGCCAGCACATCGTCCTGGTCGTTGAACACGGCGGCGGGCGCGGTGACGGCACGATGCGACGGCTTCACTGCCGAAACCTTCATCACCGAACGGCCGAGATTACCGGTCAGCAGGCGGATGCCGCCCTCAGCGTCGAAGGGATCGGCGACCGGACGCAGCACATCGCGGTCGCCGGTTTGCGTCGGCGCCGGGCGCCAAGCGAGCTGCCCATCCTTCAGCCACGGTTCCTCGCCGTAGCGCGCGAGCCCATCGCCCGCGACCGTCGTCACATCACCATGGGCAAGGCCAGCCGCGATCAACTCGCGCACCAGGAAACCCATACCGCCGGCGGCATGGAAGTGATTCACATCGGCGCCGCCGTTCGGATAGATCTTGGCGAGCTGCGGTATCACCGCGGACAGATCGGCGAAATCGCTCCAGTCGAGGATCAGACCGGCGGCGCGCGCGACCGCGATCAGATGGATCGTGTGATTGGTCGACCCGCCGGTGGCCAGCAGCCCGGCCATGCCGTTCACCATCGCCTTCTCGTCGACGATACGGCCGATCGGGCGCCAGTCATTGCCCATCGCCGTGATGGCCGCGGCGCGCTGGGCGGCGGCGGCGGTCAGCGCCTCGCGCAGCGGCGTGCCGGGATTGACGAAGGCGGTGCCAGGCAGATGCAGGCCCATCATCTCCATCAGCATCTGGTTGCTGTTGGCGGTGCCATAGAAGGTGCAGGTGCCCGGCGCGTGATAGGAGGCGGCTTCCGCCTTCATCAGCTCGTCGCGACCGCATTTGCCCTCGGCATGGAGCTGACGGATGCGCGACTTCTCTTTGTTGGGAATGCCGCTCGGCATCGGCCCCGCGGGCACGAAGATACCCGGCAGATGGCCGAAGGTCAGCGCGCCGATCAGGAGACCCGGCACGATCTTGTCGCAGACGCCGAGATAGAGCGCCGAGTCGAACATGTCGTGCGACAGGGCGATGGCGGTGGCCTGGGCGATCACGTCGCGGCTGAAGAGCGAGAGCTCCATGCCCGGCCGGCCCTGGGTCACGCCGTCGCACATCGCCGGAACCCCGCCCGCGACCTGCGCCACCGCGCCCGCCTCATGCGCCGCCTTCTTGATCACCGCCGGATAGTCGGCCAGCGGCTGATGAGCCGACAGCATGTCGTTGTAGGCGGTCACGATGGCGATATTCGGTTTCACGAAGGCGTCGAGATCGGCCTTGTCGTCGGCGCTGCACCCCGCATAGCCATGGGCGAGGTTGCCGCAACTGAGCCTGGCGCGACGCGGTGTCTGCGACGCCGCCTTGCTCACGCGATCCAGATAGGTCTGGCGCGAGTCGCGGCTGCGGGCCGCGATCCGTTCGGTCACTTCAAGCACGGTCGTGTTCATGGGCTGGGCGGGCATCGGGCGGCTCCCAACATACAAACGTTTGCGGCGCGCCGAAAACGCAGCGCGGCCGGTTCAGGTCAAATCGTCACGCCAGCTGCGGCCGTCGCGCTCGATCAGGGCGAGCGCCGAAGACGGCCCCCAGCCGCCGGCCGGATAGGGCCGCACGGGCTGCGGGTATTCGCGCCAGCCATTGACGATGCCGTCGGTCCAGCGCCACGCCTCTTCCACTTCCGCGCGCGACATGAACAGCGTCTGGCGCCCGCGGATCACGTCGAGCAGCAGGCGTTCGTAGGCGTCGGGGATATGGCCGAAGGTATCGGCGAAGGACAGGTTGAGCGCCGTCTGCTTGAGCCGGAGGTCACCGGGACCGGGTTCCTTGTTGAGCAGCAGCAGGCGCACGCTTTCGTTCGGCTGAACCCGGATCACCAGCACGTTCGGCTCGATCGAGCCCGACTCGCGCGGATACAGCAGATAGGGCGGCCGGGTGAATTCGATCGCGATCTCCGAGCAGCGCTCGGTGAGCCGCTTGCCGGTGCGGAGGTAGAAGGGAACGCCCGACCACCGCCAATTGTCGACCCCGGCCTTGATCGCGACGAAGGTTTCGGTGTCGCTGTGGCCCTTCGAATCCTTCTCCTCGAGATAGCCGGACACCGGCTGGCCGCCGATGGCGCCCGACCGGTACTGCCCGCGCACCGTCTGCTGGCCGATCTCGAGTCCCTTGATGTGGCGCAGCGACTTCAGCACCTTCAGCTTCTCGTCGCGCACCGCCTGGGCCTCGAGCGAGATCGGCGGTTCCATCGCCACCAGGCACAGCAACTGAAGCATGTGGTTCTGGATCATGTCGCGCAGCGCGCCCGAATTGTCGTAGTAGGACCAGCGTCCGCCGACCCCCACCGTCTCGGCCACGGTAATCTGCACGTGATCGATGAAATTGCGATTCCAGACCGGTTCGAAAATCGTGTTGGCGAACCGCAAAACCAACAGGTTCTGCACCGTCTCTTTGCCGAGATAGTGGTCGATGCGGTACACCTGCCGCTCGCTGAACACCG
>CAZNZI010000035.1:0-6345 GCA_964577475.1 uncultured Rhodospirillaceae bacterium | reverse complement strand
GTTGCGGATTGCTCCCGAGGATAGTTCCACGCCAGTGCAGACGATGTCGTATTGGAACGCGTTGATGGTGAGCGGGTCCTTGGTGGTCAGCGCTTCCATCCCGCCCTGAGGCATCGAGAACGGGTTGTGCGAGAAGTCGATCTTTTTCAGATCCTCGTTATACTCGTACATCGGGAAGTCGGTGATCCAGCAGAAGCGGAACGCATCCTTCTCGACCAGGTTCAACTCGGTGCCGACACGGGTACGCGCGGCGGCGGCGAAAGGGCGGAACTTCTCGGGCTGGCCGGCCACGAAGAAGACGGCGTCGCCGTCCTTCAGACCGAGCTTGTCCGCGAGCGCCTTGGTGCGCTCCGGGCCGATGTTCTTGGCCACGGGGCCGGCACCTTCGCCCTCGCGGAAGAAGATGTAGCCGAGGCCCGGCTGGCCCTGTTCCTGCGCCCAGGAGTTCATGCGGTCGCAGAAGGCGCGGTTGCCGCCGGTCGGGCCGGGGATCGCCCAGACTTCCACTTTGGGATCGGCTTCGATCATCCCGGCGAAGACCTTGAAGCCCGAGCCGCGGAAGGTGTCGGTGACGGCGCTCATCTTGATCGGGTTGCGCAGGTCGGGCTTGTCGTTGCCATACCAGCGCATGGAGTCGGCGAAGGGGATCAACGGGAATTCGGCCGACTTGGTGACCGTGCGGCCATTGCCGAATTCCTCGAATACGCCCGCCAGCACCGGCGCGATCGCGGCGAAGACGTCTTCCTGGGTGACGAAGCTCATTTCGAAATCGAGCTGATAGAACTCGCCCGGGCTGCGGTCGGCGCGGCCGTCCTCGTCGCGGAAACAGGGCGCGATCTGGAAGTAGCGGTCGAAGCCCGACACCATCAGCAATTGCTTGAACTGCTGCGGCGCCTGGGGGAGCGCATAGAACTTGCCGGGATGGATGCGGCTCGGCACCAGATAGTCGCGCGCCCCTTCCGGGCTCGACGCGGTCAGGATCGGCGTCTGGAACTCGGTGAAGCCCTGGTCGATCATCCGCCGCCGCAGGCTGGCGATCACCTTCGAGCGCAGCACGATATTGGCGTGGACCTTGTCGCGGCGCAGGTCGAGGTAGCGATAGCGCAGGCGTAGGTCCTCGGGATACTCCTCCTCGCCGAACACCGGCAGCGGCAGGGTATCGGCCAAGGATTGAACCTCGATCTCGGCGACCTGAAGTTCGATATGGCCGGTCGGCAGCTTGGCGTTGATGGTCTCGGCGCTGCGCTTGACCACCTTGCCGGTTACGGTGATCACGCTTTCGGCGCGCAGGGTTTCGAAGACCTTGAAGACCGGGCTTTCCACATCGGCGACGCATTGCGTCACGCCGTAATGGTCGCGCAGGTCGATGAACAGCAGGTTGCCGTGATCGCGTTTCCGATGCACCCAGCCCGACAGGCGCACGGAGGCGCCGGCGTCGGTTTCACGCAGTTGGCCGCAGGTATGGCTTCGGTAAACGTGCATCGCTTAAAGGTCCTTGGGAACCGCTGGGATGGCGGACAATCGTCACCCCAGCGGTCCTTGTCAAGGCGATGCTAAGCCCTTGATGCCGCTCCGGCCTTACTCGGCCGGGGCGACCTCATGCTTCGGCGCCGGGATCACGGCGTTGGCCGGCCGGCTCTTGGCGTGATTGCGGGCGATGATCATGTAGGCCGCCGGCACCACGAACAGGGTAAACATAGTCCCGATCGCGATGCCGCTGGCGATCACCACACCCATGTTGAAGCGCGAGGCGGCGCCCGCGCCGCTGGCGACCAGCAGCGGAACGACGCCCAGCACCATGGCGAAGGTGGTCATCAGGATCGGCCGCAGACGGATGGTGGCCGCCGCCTCGATCGCCTCGCGCTTGCTCTTGCCCGCGCGTTGCTCGTCGTTGGCGAATTGCACCATCAGGATGCCGTGCTTGCTGATCAGGCCCATCAGCGTCACCAGCCCGACTTCGGTATAGATGTTGATACTGGTGCTGTAGAGGCCGATGAAATCGCCGATATACAGGAGGTTGATGAACGCCATCGCGCCCGCGATCGACATCGGCACCGAAAGCAGGATGATCAGAGGGTCACGCAGGCTTTCGAACTGCGCGGCGAGCACCAGGAAGATGATGATCAGCGCGAAGCCGAAAGTGGTGACGAACCCGCCCGACTCCTGCACAAACTGGCGCGAGGGACCGGCGTAGTCGAGCGAATAGCCGCGCGGCAGGTCGGTCTGTGCCAGGTTCTTCAGGTAGTCGATCGCGTCGCCCAAGGTCACGCCGGGGGCCGGCGTGCCGAGGATGGTGGCCGAATTGAGCTGCTGGAAGTGGTTCAGCGACTCGGGCACCGTCTCGGTCGTGATATGGGCGATGGTCGACAGCGAGATCGGCGTGCCGTCGGCCGTCTTGATGTAGTAGCTCTCGAGCTGCTGGGTCGTCAGACGGTACTTCTGCTCGACCTGCGGGATGACCTTGTAGGACCGGCCCGCCAGGCTGAAGTAATTGACGTAATTGCCGCCCAGCATCGATCCCAGAGCCTGGCCGACATCGCTCATCCGAAGGCCGAGCTGCGCGGTCTTGTCGCGGTCGATCACCAGGGTCGACTGCGGCTGGTCGAACTTCAGGTCGGTATCCAGGAAGACGAACAGGCCGCTGGCACGTGCCTTGTTGAGGAACTTGTCCGCGGCTTCGTTCAACAGGCTGAAGGGCTCGGTCGTCCCGATCACCACCTGCAGCGGCGCGCCGAAGGCACCGGGCAAGGGCGGCGGCGGGATGACGAAGGACTTCATGCCGGCGATCTGGTTCATGTCGCCCTGGATGAAGTTCTTCAGCACGGTCGAGCGACGGCTGCGCTGATCCCACGGCTTCAGCACGACGCCGGCCAGCGAGTTGCCGGGGGCGTCGATCTGGAACACATGGCCCAGCTCGGGATATTTCGCGAACGACTCGTAGGCCTGGTGCGAGTACAGCAATTTCTGCTGCAACGTCGCGTTCGGCGCCGGCGTGTTGATCGCGATCAGGAAGCCCTGATCCTCTTCCGGCGCCAGCTCGCTCTTCGAACCGAGGTAGAAGAAGTAGATGCTCGCCACCATCCCGATCGCGAAGACCACCGTGAGCGGGATGATGTTCAGGCTGCCGTGCAGGCGCTTGCCGTACCAGCGGCGCAAGCCGTCGAACCGCCGGTCGATGAAGCGGATGAACCAGGCCTGAATGCCGCGATCATCGGCGCCCACATGCTTGAGCATGCGCGACGACATCATTGGCGATAGGGTGAGTGCCACGATCGACGACACCACCACCGCGCCCACAAGGGTGAAGGCGAACTCGGTGAACAGCGCGCCGGTCAGGCCTTTCTGGAAGCCGATCGGCACATAGACAGCCACCAGCACCAGCGCCATCGCGATGATCGGCCCGCCCAGTTCGCGCGCCGCCAGGATGGCGGCATCGAAGGGTTTCGTTCCGTCCTCAAGATGGCGGTTGACGTTCTCCACCACGATGATCGCGTCGTCGACCACCAGGCCGATCGCCAGCACCAGGGCCAGCAGGGTCAGCAGGTTGATCGAGAAGCCGAAGGCCAGCATCATCGTGAAGGTGCCGACCAGCGACAGCGGAATCGCCACCACCGGGATCACCACCGAGCGCAGCGATCCCAGGAAGATGAACACCACCAGGGTCACGATCGCGATGGCGAGAACCAGGGTGTGGATCACTTCGTCGATCGCGCTGTTCACGAACGCCGTCGAGTCGTAGATCACCAGCCCCTGTAGGCCTTGCGGCAACTGCTGCTGGATGCTGGGGAACACGTCGCGGACGCGCTTGATCACGTCGAGCAGGTTGGCGGCGGGCGCCACCTGGATGCCGATATACACCGCGCGCTTGCCATCGAAACCCACCTGGGTGTCGTAATCGTCGGCGCCCAGCGTGACATTGGCGACGTCGGACAGGCGCACGATGGCGCCGCCCGATTGCTTCAGGACCAAGTTGCGGAACTCGTCGACCGAATGCAGGCTGGTCGACGCGGTCAGGTTGAACTGGACCATCGAGCCTTTCGTGCTGCCGAGCCCCGCGATGAAGTCGTTCGAGGCCAGGGCTTGGCTGACTTCGGTCGCGGTCATGCCGTAGGCGGCCAATTTTTGCGGATCGAGCCAGGCGCGCAGGGCAAAGTTCTTCGCGCCCAGGATTTCGGCGGTCTGCACGCCTTCGACGGCCTGGAACTTCGGCTGCACCACGCGCACCAGATAGTCGGTGATCTGGTTCTGGCTCAGCACGTCGCTCGAGAAGCCCATATACATGGCGTCGGTGGTCTGACCCACCTTCACGGTCATGACCGGCTGCTGCGCGCCGGCGGGCAACTGGTTGAGGACCGAGCTGACCTTGGCGTTGATCTCAGTCATGGCCTTGTCGCCGTCATAGTTGAGGCGCAGGACGGCCGTGATCACGCTGATGCTGGTCTGGCTGGTCGAGGTCATGTAGTCGATGCCGTTGGCCTGGGCCACGGCGTTTTCCAGCGGCGTGGTGATGAAGCCGGCCACCACGTCGGGATCGGCGCCGTAATACGTCGTCGTGATCGTCACGACGGCGTTTTCCGTGCGCGGATATTGCAGCACCGGCAGGGTCAGCACCGAGCGTAGGCCCAGCACCAGGATCAGCAGGCTGACGACGGTCGCGAGGACCGGCCGCCGAATGAATAAATCGGTGAATTTCATGGCAGGGTCCGCCTATCACTGATCCTTGGGGTTGGGATTGGCTTCGGCCGTCGGCTGCACCGAGTTGTTGATATTCAAGCCGGTGCCGTTATGGAGCTTGTTCTGCCCCGCCGTGACGACGACGTCGCCTTCGCTGACGCCCTTGAGAATCGCCACCTGGTCGCCGCGCGCGGGACCAGTGGTGACGAAGCTCTGCTTGGCCACCAGCTTTGGCTCACCCTTCTCGTCCTTGCCCTGGTCTTCCACCAGGAAGATGGTGCTGCCATAGGGGTTGAAGGCGATCGCCGTGCTGGGCAGCGTCACATAATGCTGTGGCGAACCGGTATTGATATTGATCGAGGCATACATACCGGGCAGCAGCAGGTGATCGGGGTTCTTCAGGGTCGCGCGGACTTGTACGTTGCGCGACGCGGTATCGACCTTCGGGTTGATCGCCGAAATCTCGCCGCTGAAGACCTTATCGGCATAGGTATCGACCTTCACCGACACCTTCTGGCCGTTCTTGATCTCGTCCAGCGCCTGCTGCGGCAGGTAGAAGTCGAGGAAGATCGGATCGAGGGCCTGAAGCGTGACGATCGGCGTGCCTGGCTGCACGAACTGGCCGAGGTCGATCGAACGGATGCCGAGATGGCCGGAGAAGGGCGCCCGTAGCGTCTTCTTGTCGATCAGGGCCTTCTGGGTCGCGACCTGCGCCTTGTTGTTCTTCAGGTTGGCCGCGTCGGCGTCGAGCTGGGCCTGGCTGATGGCCTGGGCCTTCAACTGGCGCTCGTCGCGGTCGTAGGTGACCTGGGCGAGTTCGGCCACCGCTTCGAGCGAGCGCAGCCGTGCTTCGTCGTCGTCCGAGCGCAGATGCAAGAGGACCTGCCCGCCTTCGACGTCGTCGCCCGATTTGAAGTTGATCGTCTCGACGATGCCGCCGACTTCGAGAGCCAGGTCGGAACCGTTGACCGCGCGGAATGTGCCGACGGCGCTCATGGTGGGCTGCCATTCCTCGCTGCCGGCCTTCACGGTCGACACAGTCTGCTTCTGATTGGCGAAACCGGCCAGGAACTGCTTGATGCCCGCGTCACGCTGCTTCTGAACGCTGAAGATGATGCCGATCACGGCCAGCGTCACGATGATCACCAGAACGGGCCGCCAGATGCGCTTGATCACTCGCCACAACATAATATTCGTCTCCGCGAAAGAATTTCGGTTTTCGGCAGCGGTCAGCGCTGCGCGGCGCCCGCGGGCGCGATATCGGTTCGGTTCCACCAGCCGCCGCCCAAAGCCTGGAACAGGGCGGCGGTATCGGCATAGCGCGTCGTCTGCGCCTTGATCAGGTTGATGCGTGCCGACTGGTATTGCTGCTCGGCATTGAGCAGAACGATGTAGTTGACCGCGCCATTCTGGTACTGCGACCGGGCGATGCTCAGGCTGTCCGCCGCCGATTCCTCGGCGGTCAGTTGCGAGCGCAGCGCCTGCGCGTCGAAGTCCAGAGCGCGCAGCGCGTTCGCCACGTTCTGGAAGGCGCCCAGCACTGTGCTGCGGTACTGCGCGTCGGCGGCCTCATAGGCGGCCACCGCCGCTTCTTTCTTGTGGTGCAGCGTCTCGCCGTCGAACAGGGTGCCCGTCACGCTGCCGCCGAGACTGGCCAGCATCGCGGGCATG
>CAZNZI010000034.1:0-4186 GCA_964577475.1 uncultured Rhodospirillaceae bacterium | reverse complement strand
TGTCGTACCGCGATAGCCCATCTTGTGCAGCAGGCTGACCAGCGCGACATTGTTGTAAACTCCGAGCCTGCCATCTTCTTCCACCCAGTCGCGCGGCACGATGAAGAGCGATATGCCCTTTACGCCGGCCGGTGCGCCTTCGATCTTGGCCAACACGAAATGGACGATGGTTTCGGAGAGGGCGTGCTGCCCGGCTGAAATCCATTGCTTGGTGCCGGTAATCGCATAGGTACCGTCGCCCAGCGGCTTGGCGCGCGTGCGGATGTCGGCAAGCCCCGATCCCGCCTGCGGCTCGGAGAGCGCCATCGTGGCGAGAAAGCGGCCCGAGAGGAGATGCGGCAGGAAGCGCGCCTTCTGCTCGGCGCTGCCGAAAGCCGACAGCATGTTCGAAGCAGCAATGGTGAGGAACGGATAGGCCGCGGTGGAGATGTTGGCGGCCTGGAACAGCGCGAAAGCGCCCTGCACCACCGTCCAGGGCAGGCCGAGCCCGTCTTCTTCGATAGGGCGGTGCGCGCTCATGAAACCGGCTTCGGCAAAAGCGGTGATCGCCTCTTGCACGCCGTCCACCACGTGCACCTTGCCATTCTCGAGCCGCGGCTCGTTCGCGTCGGCCTCGTGGTTATGGGGCGCGAAATGGGATTCGGCCAGATGCTCGGCCGTATCGAGCACGCCCGACCAGGCGCTCACATCCTGCTCGGCAAAAGCCGGCCACTGCGTACAGGCGCCGACATCGAGCACGTCGAAGAGATGGAAATCGATCTCGGCCCGGCGCCGCGCGACAGTCATCGATCTCGTCTCAGATGCGTTCGTAGAGAACCGCCATGCCCTGGCCCGCGCCCATGCACATGCTGACCACGGCGCGGCGCTGGCCGGTCTCTTCCAGATGCTGGAGCGCGACGAGGGTCATCCGCGCGCCGGTCGCGCCCGGCGGATGGCCGATCGAGATGCCGCCGCCATAGAGATTGGTGCGATCGCGCGGAATGCTCAGTTTGCGCTCGGCATGGAGGTTCACGGCAGCGAAGGCCTCGTTGATTTCCCAATAATCGATATCCTGCACCTTCAGCTGCTGCCGTTCGAGCAATTTGGCAATCGCTGGCACCGGGCCACAGCCCATGATGCGCGGCGGCACGCCGACGATGGCCCAATCGACCAGCCGGGCGCGCACTTTGAGATTGAGCTGCTTGGCCCGTTCGGCATCGGCCACCACGATCATCGCCGCACCGTCGGTGACGCCGCTGGAATTGCCGGCGGTCACCTTGCCGCCCTTGCGGAACACGGGGCTCATTTTGGCGAGCTTTTCGACGGTCACGGTCGGGCGCACATATTCGTCATCGGCCATCATCCGCGTCTCGCGGCCGTCCTGCACTTCGATCGGTGCGATCTGGCGGCCGAGGAAGCCCGACTTCATCGCTGCGCCCGCGCGCTGCTGGCTCATCGCCGCCCATTCGTCCATCGGCCCGCGCTGATAGCCTTCATCATCGGACAGGTTCTCGGCGGTCTCGCCCATCAGTTCGAGGCTGAAAGGATCGCGATAGGCATAGTCGAGCGCATCCACGAGAGTCTGCGGACCGCGCTTGTGGCCCCAGCGCGCCGAGTTCACCAGGAATGGTGCGCGCGAAAAATTCTCGCCGCCGCCCGCGACCGCGACGCTGCCATGGCCGCTGATGATCTGTTCGGCGGCGGTGATGATCGCCTGCGTGCCCGAGCCGCAGGCGCGGCTGACATTCAGCGCGCAGGACTCGTCCATCATCCCCGTGCCGAGGCTGACGGCGCGCGCCATGAGGTAGCCTTCCTGGTCCACGGGCAGGACATTGCCCCAGACCAGATGGTCGACGGCGGCCGGATCGACATTGGCCGCCTTCATCGCGGCCACCGAGGCATGGATGCCCAGCACCTTCAGGGAGACATCGCGCAGGGATTTGCCGAAATCCCCGAACGGCGTCCGCATGCCCCCGGCCAACAGGATTTCGCGCGTCATGACATTCTCCCACCGATCGATTGCTGTTCATTTGCAAACAATTGGCCTTTTGCCAAGACCGATTGTTTATCCCGGAAAAATCGGACCTTTCGCGGCACCATAGTATTTTATTGGACGACATTGTAGGACAAAGTTGTTATCTTGATCGCCGTGCGGGCTCGGGGTACTTGAGAAGGGTTCCCGGGGTCTGTGCGACGTTCAACCGGGGTACTTAGGGAATGCCCGGACCAATGAAAATGGACGCATCGCCGACATCTGCCCGCCGCTCTGCGCGCGATACGGGGACCACCGAGCCTCGCGAGCAGCAGCACCGCGAACGCGCCAAGATGACCTCACCCGACCGCGTGGTCGATGCGATCATCCGCGGCATCCGTGCCGGCAATTATGTGCCCGGCCAGCGGCTGATCGAAGCCGACTTGACCCGCGATCACCGTGTCAGCCGCGGCCCGGTACGCGAGGCCCTGAAGCGCCTGGCCGCCGAAGGCGTGCTCACCCTCACCCGCCACCGTGGCGCCTATGTGCGTGCGCTGGATCGCGTCGAAGTGCGCGACAGCCTCGTGGTGCTGGAGGCGCTGGTGGGGCTGATGGCGAGCCTAGCTGCCAAGCACATCGAGGAAGACAACAACACCGCGCGGATGAAGGATGCCTATAAGCGCCTGCTGACCTTCAAGGAGGACGGCGGCGCCGCCGCCTTCCTCGACGAACGCCGCAGCTTCTACGACACGATCATCCAGCTTGGCGGCAATTTCGAGCTGAAGCGCATCATGCCGCTGATGCAGATTCATCTGCTGCGCATGCAGTTCCAGTCCTACATCACGCCGCGCGACCGCGAGAAGCAGTTCAAGGAATATCAGACGATCACCGAGTCCATTCTGGCCGGCGACTCCAAGCGCGCGGAGAAGGTGGCCAGCCTGCATGTACGCCGTACGCGGCTGAGTCTGATGCGTTTGCCCGACGAGGCCTTCCCGGCCGTCCGCAAATAGCGGCGGGCGGAACCTCCGAAGGATTTTCAGAAGCGGTGCATTCAGCCGCCGCGCTTGTTGGGAGGTTTCCGTGAATTTCGACTACACGCCGAAGACCCTTGAGCTGCTCTCTCGGGTCAAAGCCTTCATGGACAAACACGTCTATCCCAACGAGGCGCGCTATTTCGCCGAGCTCGAAACCTGCGGTATTTGGGATACACCGAAAGTTGTCGAAGACCTGAAGGCCGTTGCCCAGAAGGAAGGGCTGTGGAACCTGTTCCTCCCCGAGTCGGAACTCGGTGCGGGGCTGACCAACAGCGAATATGCGCCACTGGCCGAGCAGATGGGCCGCGCACCGTGGGCGCCGGAAGTGTTCAACTGTTCGGCGCCCGACACCGGCAATATGGAAGTGCTGGCCCGCTACGGGACGCCGGCCCAGAAAAAGGAATGGCTGGAGCCGATGCTGGCGGGCAAGACGCGATCCTGCTTTGCCATGACCGAACCGGCGGTGGCCTCCAGCGACGCGACCAATATCGAATCCTCGATCACCCGCGACGGCGATTCCTATGTGATCAATGGGCACAAGTGGTTCTCGTCGGGTGCCGGTGATCCGCGCTGCGCGCTGTTCATCTTCATGGGCAAGACCGACCCGACCAATGCCGACAAGCACAAGCAGCAGAGCATGATCATCGTGCCGCGCAATGCACCGGGCGTGAACGTGGTGCGCGGGCTGCCGATCTTCGGTTTCACCAAGCTCGATAAGGTGGCCGAGGTGAAGTTCGAGAATGTGCGCGTGCCGGTGGGCAATATGCTGCTGGGCGAAGGGCGCGGCTTCGAGATCGCGCAGGGGCGCCTGGGGCCAGGCCGCATCCATCACTGCATGCGGCTCATTGGCCTCGCCGAGCGTGCATTGGAGAGCATGTGTAAACGGACTAAATCGCGCGTCGCTTTTGGCAAACCGATCGCCGACCAGACCGTGACCTTGGAGCGCATCGCCGAGGCGCGTATCCTGATCGACCAGGCGCGTCTGCTCACGCTGCGCGCAGCCTATATGATGGACACGGTCGGCAACAAGGTGGCCAAGGCCGAGATCGCGATGATCAAGGTGGCGGCGCCCAATATGGCCTGCCAGGTGATCGACTGGGCGATCCAGTCCTTCGGCGGCGCCGGCGTGACGAACGACTTCGGCCTTTCCGCCGCCTATGCCATCGCGCGTTTCCTGCGCATCGCCGATGGGCCGGACGAG
>CAZNZI010000033.1:0-5956 GCA_964577475.1 uncultured Rhodospirillaceae bacterium | reverse complement strand
GCAAGATCGAGGCCTTCCCCGGCCATGTGCGCTTCAACTGGCAGGCCGGCGGCCAGCCCGACGCGCCGCTCTTCATCGCGGGCAGCGACTTCGCGACCTTGACCGCAGACAACAAGCTCGTCGCAGTCGCCGGCTTCACCGACGCCGGCCCGGCGCCGATGACGGCCTAACGACTTTCGTGTTCGACGGACCCCTCACCCACCCGCTGCGCGGGTCCCCCCTCTCCCGCACGCGGGAGAGGGCAGGGTGAGGGTGCTGCGCAACGAAGAAGTTCTCTACGCCTTCCACCCCACCGCTTCGACCCAGGCCTGAGCGAACATCGCATCGGGGTGAACCATCCAATCGCGCAGCGCGGCAGCGGCGGCTTTCGCCTCAGCCCCCTCGGCGCGATCCAATTGCAGCGCCAGATAGTCGGCGATCCGTTTCGGATCCTCATAGATCTCATACGAGGCCGACGGCTTGATCCGTGCGAAACCGGCAGCACGCAACAATGCCGGCAGTTTGCGGCCCGCCTGCGTATCGCCGCCGTTCTTCGCCTGTATCGCGCGATAGTGCGTGATCGCCTGCTCGACCGCCGGCGGATAGGGATGCAGCAGGAATCCACCCCAATCCGGACTGCGCAACGCGGCGAATCCGCCCGGCTTCAACACGCGATGAACTTCGCGGGCGGCGGCGGCCGGATCGGGCAGATGCTCGAACAATGCATGCGAAAAGACGGCATCAAACTGCGCGTTGCGGAATTGGAGCGCTGTTACGTCGCCGGTTTCGAATTGAAGGTCGAGTCCTTCCGCTACCCCAATGGTGTGCGACTCGGCAAACTGGTCAGCCGATGCATCGATGCCGATGACCAAGCCCGGCTGCACGACGCGCGCGAGATCGAGCGTGATACTGCCGGGCCCGCATCCGCAATCGAGAACACCCATCCCCGGCTTGAACAGATCGAGCGCGAAGGCCGCATGGGTCTCAGCGCGGCGCTGGCGCATGAAATTGACGGCGTTGCTGGTATGGCCCGGTGTGTAGGCACTCATGGCGATGCTCCTGCTCCCATCATCGGAGCAAGGACCAATCCGCGGCACAATGCGCGCCCCGTCATGGGCGCATTGCGCGACTATTGGATAATCGTCACGCCCACTGCACGAGGCCGGTCTTGCAGAGCCAGCCGATCAGGTACCAGGCCGGTTGTTTCTGGGTCTGCGCGAAGAGATCGAGCAGCTCCTGCACCGTGGCCGGGCCTTTCTGCAGCCGTTCGACCATGCGCGCGAGGCCGGCGTCGTCGAGCATGAAGGCGCGCAGCGGTGTGGCGATGGGCAGCTTGGTCATGCCCTGGGCGAGCGCCGCGTCGACGCCGGGTGTCAGCGTGATTTTGACCTGCGGTACCAGGAAGCGGGTCGGGAATTCGCGGAACAGCGCGAGCGGGTCCATGGCGAGTGGGCGCGTCGGTTTGCCCTGGGCCGGCGGCACGATCTCGGGCGCCTTGGCGCGGCGCTCGGCCAATTCGGCCCACAGCGCCTGATAGGCGCGGATGATCACCGGCCAGTCGAACACCTCGCGTGCGCGCTTGCGTCCGGCCTCGCCCATGGCGCGGCGGTCGCTCTCGTTCTCGATCAGCTTCACGACGGCGTTGGCCGCGATGCCGGGATGAACGGCGGTGCTCTGGGCCGCCGCGCCGCACATCACATCGTGCCCGCCATAGCCGGCGGCATAGATGAAGGCCAGCGCCTCGCCCATGCCGGGCGGCGGCGCGATGGTCTGGATGCGGTAGCCGTCGACGCCGTCGCGCACCGAATCGCGATAGCCGTCCCAGTCGCTGACGATGACCGGCAACCCGGCCGCCATCGCTTCGATCGGCGTGAGGCCGAAGCTCTCCTGCACATTGTCCGAGAGCGAGATGAAGATGTCGGCGGCCGACCAGACTTTTCTATTTTCGAAATCGCGGCCGTCGAGGAACTGGTGATTGACCGACGGCGAGAGCACGCCCGCGAGCTGGCGGAACCCCTGCTCCATCTCCGGCGTCGGGAACCAGCCGACCTCAAGCATCCGGATTTTTCGTTTGGTCCGCTGCGCCGCCTGTTCGGCAGCGATGTACATCGCGATCGGGTTGGCCTTCTCGACATGATTGAAGCGGCCGAGATAGAGCAGCACGATCTCGTCGTCCGCGATGCCGAGCCGCTGGCGTTGCGCGGCCCGTGCTGCCGCGTCGCCCTCGGGCGGCGTCAGCGCGTCGCAATCGACGCCGAGCGGGATCAGCGGCAGTTGCGGCCGCGCCTGAAGCGTGACGCCCGTCAGCTGCGCGATGTAGCCTGCGTATTCGTCGAGAATGCGCTGGATCGCGGCCTTGCTCGCCGCACTCGTGCAGATCAGCGCGTCCCATTCCTGCACCGGCCCGATCAGGAGCCGCCCGATCGCGGCCATCGCCGGTTCATCGGAGAGCGTGTGGTTGACGCCGCAGATCGAGAATAGGCGCTGACCCAACCCGCGCCGCAACCAGGCGAAATAGGCGAGATCGGGACCGGGACGGTAGAGCGTGCCGGTCTGACCGACCCTCATCAGCTCGGTCGGCAGAAAACCCTCGGCGCGCGCGCCCTTGGGCGCGTGCTCGGCGATGAAGGACTTGAATCCGTCGATCTCGGGCGCGGCTGTGGTCAGGCAGACGAAGGGATCGGCGCCGCCATGTTTCGCATAGGCGCGGAGAAATCCCTCCGACGCCGACTGCCGCCCGACCAGCGCGCCCTTGATGTCGTAGTTCTGGCTGACATAGGTGATGACCGCCTGGGCGGGCGCGGTGCGGCTATTCATATTTATATTCCCATTCTATTCGGTTACCGCCCGTAAATCCCCAACTCAGATCGCGAACGGATAAAAATGCCGCCATGTCCGCAGCATGGATGCGGCGTCGAAAGCCGTCAATTGAGGCTCCTGGGGCCCGGCCTTTCGGCTGACGCCCGAATGAGGACTCGGCCACGCGCCGTTTCTTGTCGATGCTCGCGTTGGATATGACGCTACATGAACTGTTCACTTCTCATACAGGCTTATGAAGCATTGCGAGGCACTGATATTCGGCTAGAATAGACAACATAGAGTTGTACCGGGGGCCGGGGGTTCTAATGAGGGGCGTAAGGTGTTGGGTCATTGCCGCAGGCATGGCTCTTTCGGTAGCTGCTTGCGAAACGCCAAATTCCATCGCTATGAAAGTCGGGGCGCCGCCAGAAGGCGCAGTTGAGTTGCGCGCACTCGAGACACGGCGCTTCGATACAACCGATAACGTCACGATCATGGCGGCATCGACGCAGACGCTGCAGGATCTCGGCTTCACCATTTCCGAATCCACCAGCGAAGCGGGCGTTCTCGTCGCCTCGAAACAGCGCGACGCGGAGGAAACCGGCCAAATCGCCGGGCAGGTCGCGGCGACTGTTTTGTTGGCTTTGCTCGGCAGCTATCACGACCCAGTCTGGGACGAATCGCAACGCATCACCGTGACGCTGGTTGTCTCCCCGATCGAGAATTCGAAACAAGTCGACGTTCGCGTCAGTTTCGATCGGGTGCTGACCAATAACAAGGGCGTTCAGTGGCGCGCGGAGTTGATCAACGACAAGGCGATTTACAAAGAATTCTTCGAGAAACTTTCATCGAGCATCTTTCTGGAGGCGCATCAGGTATGAACGCTATGCGCTCCATGCGAATGATCGTCTCGGTGACGATGATCGCCGCAGCCTTGGCCGCCTGCGCGGGCAAGCAATCTCATAACATTGTTCTGAGCACCAAGAGCGCCGTTGAGTTGCGCGCTATGCAAGTGCGAGTCTACGACACCAAGGACAAGAACAAGACCCTGCGGACGGTGATCGCCACGCTTCAAGACCTCGGCTACTCAATCGACAAGGTCGACGCGGAGGCGGCCTCGGTATCGGCCAATAAATTGACCGTATTGCGGATAAGCGCGTCGATCTATCCGCATGGTACGGCGCAAACAGCCGTGCGGGCCAACGCGATCGTGGCCCAGCCCGGCAAGGATTCGCAGGTGGATGACCCGCAGTTCTATCTTCAGCGTTTCTTCGAGCCGCTGTCTAAGGCGATGTTCCTGACGGCCTTGCAGGTTGAGGACGTGGGCGATGGTCCGCCCGTGCCTTTACCCGTATCGCCACCGCCGGTGGAAAAGAAACCGGAAGCAAAAAAATAGGCAAAGATTGACGCCACGACTGCCGTTGGACGGCCCCTGCGAGAGGTGGAGGACCGATGCGTAACCTGATGCGAATTTCGCTTGTAGCCTTGATGCCGTTGGTCCTAGCCGCGTGCCAGTCTGCCGCCGACCACGCGGCATCCGTGCATAAGGGCGAAGACAATGCTGACAAGATGACCGTTGGTAAAGTGCAACGCGAAATCCATGTCGGCATGAGTTCGGCCGACGTGGTTGGCGTTCTCGGCTCGCCCAACATGGTCACCACCGACGAGCAGCGGCGCGAAAATTGGGTCTATGACAAGGTTGCAACCGAGACCATTTACTCGAACAGCGCCGGCGGCGTGAACACCTTGTTCTTTGGCGGCGGCGGCTCGGCGGCGGGCGCGGCCAGCACGACCCAACGCACGCTTACCGTCATCGTCAAATTCGACGAGAACGGAAAGGTGCGCGACTTCGCATATCGGTCGAGCAGTTTCTAGGCTCATGGCCTACGCACGCTGGTTTCTATTCGTGTCCTTGCTTGCACTCGCGGGTTGCCCGCCGACGGGCGATCAGCGGCAACAGGAGACCGCCGCGCTGACTTTGTCGTCGACCAGCATGGCTACACGCCAACTGGAGACACGGCGCTTCGACACAAAGAACGAAGGCGATGTTCTGTCGGCCACGTCGGCCGTTCTGCAGGATCTCGGCTTCACGATCGAAGAAACATCCGCGCAACACGGCCTAGTTGTCGGGTCAAAGGATCGCGATGCGGTCGAGGCCGGACAGGTCGCCGGCCAGATATTTCTGAGCGCCCTCGTCGCCGCTCTGGGCGGCCGGCATAACCCCCAGTGGGATCAAATCCAGAAGATTCGTGTGTCGATCGTGACGCGCCCCTCCTCGGACGGCGCTGCCGTCACCGTGCGCGTCACGTTTCAGCGCGTCGTTTGGGACAACCATCAGGCGATCTCGCACGTCGATACCATCGACGATCCGATCATTTACCAGCAATTTTTCGAGAAACTGTCTAAAGCCGTGTTCCTTGAGGCCCATCAGATATGAGTCCTCGTTCCTTGGCCGCACAATCACTCGTCCTCGCACTCCTGATCACGGCTGGCGCCTGCCAGACCGATTCGCGTCAACAGGTATTGTTGACCGACCGCAGCCAGGTTGAACTGCGCGCCGTGCAGACGCGATCCTTCGATACGGGAGACAAAACCCTCACCGTCCGCAACGTCATCGCGACTCTGCAAGATCTAGGTTTCGTGGTCGACAAGGTGGACGGAACCCTAGGCACGATCAGCGGCACCAAACTGTCAGGCTATTCGATGCACATGACCGTCACGGTACGGGTGCGCAACGAAAAACAGGTCATCGTGCGGGCCAGCGCCCAATATAACCTCGAAGCCGTGTCCGACTCTGGACCCTATCAGCAGTTTTTCGCGGCGCTCGAAAAGGCGATGTTCCTGACCGCCAATCAGGTCGACTAAGCCCCTCTTCTTTCTCTCTCTGCCATTTCAAGGCAATTGCCTAGGGTATGAAACCCCTTCCCACCCTGGCCGTTGTGCGCTAAGAGCGGCGGTCCTATCTTAAGGGCGGGACGATTCGGGCGCCGGTCGAGCGGAGATTATGCGTCAACTCAATACCTTACGGGGCGGGCCGGACGAGCACGGGCATTTTGGCATCTATGGCGGACGCTATGTCGCCGAGACGCTGATGCCGCTGATCCTGTCCTTGGAGAAGGCCTACAACGCCGCCAAGGCCGATCCGGCCTTCCACACGGAACTGGGCGGCTATCTCGAA
>CAZNZI010000032.1:0-6985 GCA_964577475.1 uncultured Rhodospirillaceae bacterium | reverse complement strand
TCCCGGTGCGCGGCCGGATCGCTGCACCGGCGGTGAAGAAGCTGCTGGGGAAGTAGACGGCGGCCAGTCTGCCGTCCTCAGTGGACGCAGCCGACGCCGATGATGAAGGTGAAGCCGGGCGCACAACCGCCCGCGCCGGTGCTGGCCGTCGCCGTTCCATGAGTGGCGCCTTGCGGGTTTACGTCGGGATTTGTTCCCGGTGTCCCCAGTACGCCGCCTCCGCGGCCCGCTGCAACGGCCAAGATGCCGGTGAGTGGTCCACCGCGCTCAAACTGGCGAATCGAGGCCTGCATATCCTCGATGAGCGTCGAGGTGATGGTCGAGCCTGTGCTTGCCAGGGCCTTGACGATTGCGGCATTGAGCATGTCGGTTGACGCCCCCGTGCGCAGGCGCAAGGAATTGTCGAACTGCGTGAGCGCGGTCGCCAGAGCCGCCTTGTCGTTGAGGACGCGATTGATCTGGATCATCAGGCGGGCAAAGCTCACTCGCCGCGCCGGAGGCGCCGAAGGCGCGGGGGCGGCCAGTACGAGATTTTGCATGGTCGTATTCGTCGTCTGCGTGGCGGTTTGAGCCGGTGCGGTCGTGCCGGCCGGTGCGGTGTTGCCGACGGATGCACCGTCGCCGACCGAACCGGTCGCGCTTGCCGCCGGTTGCGCGGTCGTCGTCCCTACGGCGGTCGCGTTATCTACCGCGGGGGGAGGCAATGAATTCGTCTGTGAGCCGCCGGTCAAATCGCCAAGCGAAACGCCAGTGGCGCCGGCACCGCTGATTGGTGCCGTGCTCATCGTTGCAAGTGCGGCGGCGTCATCGACCAGGGCTTTTGCCGCCGTCACCGCCTGACCGCTGCCGGCGTCTTGCGGCAGTGCCGGCGTAACGGTCACGGCATGGATTGCGGCCGCAATAGACGCGGCCCGGATACCGCGAGAGATCTGTGCGCGCATTGTATCGTCCTCCCGCTGCTGTTACAGGCCGATGGACACGCCGATCGAGACGGCATCGGAGATATAGCTCTGCCGCGCCAGGGTCGAGTCGTCCTGCGTGTGGGTATAGCGCCCATAGACCACGACATCGCCGAGCTTCGGAACCGTCACCACCGGATGGTAGTAACCCGCGGTGAAGCCATAGATGTCGTCGCGCCGCGTCGCGCCCGTTTGGAAGGCGTCGGTGTCGTCGAAATCGTAGCGGCCATAGCGGAACGACGCCTGGGCGTAGTCGCGATTGGCGAAGCGCCGGAGCACGCTGGGCGAAAGTTCGACGAAGCCGAAGCTCTGGTAGCCCACTTCGGCCAGGTTGCGGCCGAAGACCATGCTGACGGAGAGATCGAGCGGCAGACCGTCGAGCTTGTACCGCGGCGTGGCCGAAACGGAGTACATGTCGCTGTTCAGGGTATCGCTCGCGTCGAAATCGTAATGCGAGTAGTCGGCCCCGAAGGCGGCGCTGAATGCTGCGGTAAAATCGTGCACGTAAGCCGTACCCGCATGCTCCTGCCAGCTGTAGCCGCTCAGGCCACCGGCGGCAAAGCTGCGGCTGAGATCGGCGTGGAGCGATATCGTGTCGCGATCCCCAAGGATATGCTCGACGCCGCCACCCAGGGTGTTGTCGAGGAAGTCGAACTCCGGATGGTTGACGTAGGTGAGCGACTGCACGGTGTAGTCGAGATCGTAGGTATCGTCGTCATTGGGGGCATAGTAGGTACGAAGCCCGGCCAAGGCGGTCACGCGCTGGTCGGCAACGCGCTCGGGTTTGAATGTGGTGCTGTCGATCACGTTCAATCCGGCCAGCCCGGTCACGTAGTCGGCGGCTGCCGATCCGAAGGGCATGATGACGAATTGCCCGGCGACGTATGGCGTTCGCGCGCCGAGAGCGTCCAGCGCGGCGAGAGAGTCCTTCAGTTTCTGCTTCAACTCGGCCGGTGTCGGCAGGGCATCGTCGGCGCGGGCGGCGGTGATTGACGCAACCAAGAGGGTGGCGCCCAAAGCCAGGCACGGTAAGCGTTTCATAACGTCTCCCTGAACCCCAAGCAGTCGCAGGGAGAATGACCGTGATAAAAAGACAGCGTTAGTCCGCGCGTCTCAGATCGATAGACTGTTCGTCTCAGCGGTCGCGTACCGCCAGCCGCCGCAGCCACTCGGCATAGGCGACGCCGACGGCGCCCAGCGGGTTGTTGCGGCTCTCTCCGGGCAGGGCGGGCTGGTGCAGGTCACGTGCGCTGCCCGGGGTGCAACCGAATGCGCCGCGGAAAATGCGCCCGAAATGCGCTTCGCTAGCAAAGCCCCAATCAAAAGCGATTTCGCCGACCGAACGGTGCCGTTGCGTCGAATCGGCCAGAGCGACGAAGGCGCCGACCAGACGGCGGTCGCGACTGTAGCGTTTCACACCGCCCATCGGCTCGAACAAGCGATAGAGCGACGCGCGCGACAGGCCGAATTCGGCGCAAAGTTGGTCGATGGTGAGATCCCGCGTCCGCAGGCGATCCTCGATCCGGCGCTTCACACGCGCGAGTAGGATGCCATTCTGCGGCTGGCCCGTCTGAGGGTGGCTGTCATGCCAGGGGCGCAGGCAGGCCGCGACCATCCCCATCACGGCCGAAGCGACGGCATCGGCCTCGCCGGTCGTCATCTCCGGCAAGCGCTTCATCAGGGCGCGTATGTGATCGGCCAAGAGCGCACCCAGCGCCCGGTCGCCGTGCAGAACCAGCCCGTGCATTGCCCGCGCCTCGGGCAACGAGGTCTCCATTAGGACGCGCGGTACGGCCATGACGATCAACGACGACGGGAGTGCATCGCAGGCAAAAGGCTGCGCCATGTCGATGATGTCGATATCGCCCACGCGCGCTTCGACGGTTCCCGAAATCCCGATGGCGTCATGGCCACCCACGAGATGCAGGCGCAGCAGGAAGATGTCGAGCTTATCCCGTTCGATCTTCACCGCGTCGCGCGAATAGCGCTGTGCGGGATAGTGCGTCTGTCCGATGACAAGCGGTCCGACGATATAGCTGCGGGACGAAGCGGGAAACATCGCCGGTTCGGCGCCGCCCGGCGGTGTGCTGTCGAACATGAGCGCGATATTGGCGCGCCACGCCGCGAACTGGTCGCGCGGCGGCAACTGTTCGGTCGAAAAGCCGTCGGTCGGCAGAAGGTCCCCTGGCATCGGCGCGCCCCGTCGCAACTGGGCCTATGCTTACCGGTGCCGGCGCGGGCCATCAAGTGACGGCGGTCACCCGCGCCTGGGCCTGGTAGCGCGCCAGTACCGCACGCACCGTGTCGGGCGGATCGAAATCGACGCGCGGGTGGCGGAATGGCACCCATTGGAAGCGCGCGTAGAACAGGCGGCCCTCATGGGGCGCCTGCGTGTAGTCGTAGGCCGGCAAGGGCCGCAGGCTTTCCTGGCCGGCTTGGCAATGGGCCAGGTTGTCGCGTTCGGACCAATAGGTGGCGGTCAGGAGCGCTGTCTTCCAGCGCTGCTCCCCGTCGGCGAAGGCCAGTACGCGCTCGGTACCGTTGGACATGGCGAACTGGCAGGATCGCACCGTGCCGCCCGCGAAATTGTATTCGGCGAATTCGCTGATGGGGCAGAGCGTGCGCAGTTGCGCGGCGATGAAATTGGCGGTGTCATGATCCTGGTGCGCCCCTTCCCAGGCGGGCACCCAAAGCTCATCGATCATCAGGTCGTCGACGGCGTTGCGGATCAGGACGATCGCTTCGCCGATATGCTCCTTCAGCGTGCGCGATGGCCAGGGTTGGAATGCGAGCGGTGTCAGGCCGAGAATCTGCGCCACCTCTTCCGCCTCCTTGCGGCGGCGTGCGATGCGGGCTGCGTAGCCCGGGCGCTGCCAGGGCCAGAGCGCCCGCGCGGCGGGCACGCCCGTGGTGAGGTAGAGTGCGAACACCTTGTGTCCGTCGGCCACGGCGCGGCGGATCGCGACGGCGCAGCCGACAACCTCATCGTCGGGATGCGGCACGAGGACGAGAATGCGCGTCATTCGGCCACCGCCTCCGCCGCCGCGCGCCGCCATAGCGGCAGAAGCGTGCCGGTCAGGATGTCTTTCCAAGATGGGATCTTGCGCTCGGCATAGTCGCGCGCAGCGAGACCCATCGCGGCGCGGCGGTCGTGATCATAGGCCAGCATCTCGATCGTTTTGATCCAGGCCTCCGTTCGGTCGCCCGGCAGGATGAAGCCGGTACGGCCCTCGGACACGAAGCGGCCCATGCCGGCCTCCCGGGTCACCAGAACCGGCAGCCCCGAGGCCAGCGCCTCCAGTACCACATTGGCGCATTCCTCGACCTTCGACGGGAATGCGAAGATGTCGGCGCTGGCATAGAGCCGCGCCAGTGCTTCGGGATCGAGATAGCCGGGGCAGGAGGCGTTGTCACCCAATGCCTCCTGCACGACCGCGCGGTCGTCGCCCTGGCCGGCGCAAATCAGATGGACGGGCAGGCCGCGGTCGAGCAGTTCCTGCATCGCGTCGACCAGCAGCATCACGTTCTTGCCGCGGTTCACCCGGCCGGCGTACAGAATCAGGACTCGGTCGGGCGGGATGCGGAATGCGGCATCGACCAGGGCGCGGTTTTCCTGCGCCGGCGAGAAGAAGTCGAGATCGAGCCCGCGTTGCAGGAGTGCCGCGCGCCCGCCGGTCCGTTCGAGGGCCGGGCGCAACTGGTCGGGCCGCGACACCAGAACCGCGGAGCAGTGGCGCTGGTGATCGTCCAGCCGTTTGTTCATTCGCGCTTCGACGCCGCGCGCGATGCCCAGGTCGTCGATCAGAAGCCGCGACAGCCGGTTGCGCCCGATCAGCCGTTCGATCGTCTGCGCGGTGAAAATGCGCGCGTATTCCGGCGTGTTGGTGTGAACCGAATTGACGACCGGAATGCCGAGCGCCTTCGTCACATGGATCGCCGAACGGGCATAGGCGAAATAGGCATCGGTGGTATGGATCACGTCGTAACCCGCGAGCGTTTTCTCCAGCCGCCGGTGGCGCCGCGCGAGGTCGGTGTGGTCGGGCACATGGGAGAGGAAGGGCAGGCGGGCCGTGCTGAACACTGGCGGCTCGATGGCGAAGCGGACATTGTCGGCCACCGGCCGTATGTCGCGTTCGGGACCGGAGAAATGGACGGTGAGATCGATCTGATCGGGGAAATGGCGCGCGGCCTCGGCGATGCGTTCCCAGGCGCGGATATGGCCACCGGCCTGGCTGGTGTGCGGCAGGTCGACCAGCACGCCCACCTTGATCCGCCCACCGTGTTCCGTATGCCGCGTGAAATCGCTTTTAGGCTGGATCAACATGGCTGACCTCCCGGCCGCCGACGCGGCCGACGATGCTCCGGCGTTCAAGGATGAAGGCGGCGGCGAGGGCGGGGATGCCCAGCACCAGCTCGCGGAACCGCTTGGCGATGGCGAGCGCCAGGGCCGCTTCGGCCGGTACGCCGTAATGGGCGGCCAGCGCGACGATGGCTGCGTCCTGCACGCCCAGCCCGGCGGGAATGACGAAGGCGACCGTGCGCGCGGCCTGGCTGAGGCTTTCCAGAACGATCGCCGCGCCGAAGCCGATCGGATGGCCGAGCGCATGGAGCACGATCCAGATCTCCCCCGCGCCCGTGATCCAGCCGGCCAGCCGCCAGAGCAGACCGGCGAACACGGCGCCGCGGCGGCGATAGATCGCGCGCAGATCGTCTTCGAGTTGGCGCAGCTTGGCGCGTTCGAAGAGATCGGCGCGGCCGAACGACTTGGCGATGCCCGCGGCCGCGCGTGTCAGCAGACCCGTCCGCTGCACGGCGTAGAGCGCGATGCCGAACAGAAGCAGGGGCGCGAGCAGGACCAGCGGGTCGATCGCCGTATCACCTGCACCTTCCGTGCCGAACAGGATCAGGCCGAGCACAGTGAACGGCAGCTGGGTGACCAGGCCGAGCGTGATGTCGGCCACGACCGAGGCGGTAGTCGCGATGCTGCTGCGCCGCCCGTCGCGCGCGCGGCGGATGCGCAGGAACTCGCCGACCACGGGGATTGGCAGCAGTGCATTCGCGCCTTCGCCGATCCACCGTGCGGCCGCCAGCCGCGCGAAGCCCGGCGCGCCGTTCGGGAAGACGCATTGCCAGGCGAAGACATCGCAGAGCAAGGGACAGGCATGCCAGAGCACGATGAGCGCCAGCCACAGGCGCAGATGAACGACGGCGGACCAGACGCTGCCCGTGTCGATGCGGGCGACCAGTGCGCCGATGAGGATGAAGCCTGCGGCCCAGCCGGCGATCGATGCCCAGGGGACGCGGCGGCGCGCGGGCGCACGGGCATCCGTGACAATTCTGTGGAGTCCGGCTGTCCCGTCCGCATGCGCGACCGCGATCCCATCGCCGGGAACGGGGCGGCGCTCAGGCCGATAGGTATCCATGCGGGGTTTCCTATCGAATTGACGTATCTTTTTCAGCGTCCCGGATCAGCACCCGGCACGCACCCTATCGATGAATTCCAGCGCGGGAATGGGGCAACAGCGTGGCGCGGCGTCTTGCGCGCTCTCATATGGGGATGCGGATATGGGGATGCGGAATTTGCAGGGAGGAGCGACTACGCTTTCCTAAACCCTCTCCCCTTGAGGGAGAGGGTAGGGTGAGGGGTATCGCTCGCGTCCGCGAGCGGATGACTCATGTGCTCGCTGCCGGTCGCCGACCCCCCACCCTAACCCTCCCCCTCAAGGGGGGAGGGATTGGTTGTAGTTCACCCCGCCATGTCCCGTTCGAGCTGTTCGCTGGCCGCCAGCCAATCGGCCTCGGCGCGGGCCAGCGCGTCGGCGAGCATCGCCATCTCGCGCTGAAGGCCCGGCACGTCCTTCGCTGCCTTCGCGTAGAGATTCGGATCGGCGAGTTTGGTTTCGAGCGCGCTCTTCTTCTTGTTGAGGTCGTCCATCCGGCGCTCGGCCTCCTGCACCTTGCGGCGCAGGGTGCTGGCGGAGACGCGCGGCCCGGACTTCGGCGGCGCCGCGGCGCGATCTTCCGCC
>CAZNZI010000031.1:0-5482 GCA_964577475.1 uncultured Rhodospirillaceae bacterium | reverse complement strand
CATCCCCATCGAGAGCCGCGCGATCCCATGGCGCGCCGCGATGGCCGCCAGCGTCTTGAAGTGAGGTGCAGCATCCTCGCCGTCGGGCGGGATGCACATCAGCCCGGCGACCGGCAGGGCGAGCCGTGTGCGGCAATCGTCGATGAACGCATCGGCGGCCTCGGGCAACACGCCCGCCTTTTGCGGCTCGGCGCCCACATTGACTTCGATGTAGCAGTCGAGCCGGCGGCCGGCGCGATCCATCTCGCGCGCCAGCGTTTCGGCGAGACGCGGGCGATCTACGGTCTCGATCGCGTCGAACAGCGCCACCGCGTCGCGGGCCTTGTTGGTTTGCAGCGGCCCGATCAGATGCAGGCGCAGATCGGGAAAGGCTTCCTTGAGCGCGGGCCATTTGCCCTGCGCCTCTTGCACGCGGTTCTCGCCGAAATCGCGCTGGCCCGCGTCGAGCAGAATGCGCGCGGCCTCGGCGGGATGGGTCTTGCTGACGGCCAGCAAGGTAACGGACGCCGGATCGCGGCCGACGTGCGTACAGGCATCGGCGATCGATGCGCGCACGCGGCGCCACTGGGCGAGGACCGGCGAGTCGGATGCGGTGTCTGTCATGATGCGTGATAGGGACGCGACGCTCGGTTGAACGGGATGCTAGGCTGGACCGATGGCTAATCTGGCAGAGCGGGCACGGCGACTCAATCGCAGTATCGGGCGTGGCAAGCAGACCGGTTTCGCATTGCTGACCGACGAGGCGCGCCTGCCCGATCCATTGCCGCTGCTGCCGCTGCTACCGGCGGGGAGCGTGGTGGTCCTGCGCCATTACGGCGATCCGGACCGCGCCGGCCTGGCACAGAAACTGAGTCGCGCGTGCCGGGCGCGGCGTCTTTTTTTTCTGGTCGCGAACGATGTCGATCTCGCGTTTGCATTGGGTGCCGGCCTGCATCTTCCCGAAGCCGTTGCACACATGGCCACGCCACGGATCCGGTTATGGCATCGACGGACTCGGAAGCCATTGAGCGCCGCGGCTCACGGGCGAAGCGCTTTGCAGCGCGCGGCCGAGATCGGTGCGGATTTCGCATTGCTCTCACCGGCCTTCCCGACCGCCAGCCATCCGGGCATGGCCGGTCTCGGGCGGCTGCGGTTCTGCAGACTTGCACGCGATGCGCGGCTGCCGGTGTGGGCCCTGGGCGGCGTGACGATGGTGACGATGCGCGGACTGAAAGACGGTGGCGTCGCGGGTATCGCAACCGTCGGCAATCTCACGCGCTGACTTTGATTGCGGCGACCCGCCATGCGGGCAAAAAGAAAGGGCGGCCAGAGGCCGCCCTTTCCACAACCAATCCCGGAGGGATTAGAAGTTGACGGTGGTCGACAGAACCGAGAACCAACCCTTGTTCTCTTCGTTCGCCGTCGCACTGCCCGACTCGGTCTTGTAGTTCACGATCGCGTTTTCGAGAGCGACCGAGATGCCCGGCCCGAGCGTGTACTGGAAGTCGATGCCGTAGTACTGGTCATGCGCCTTGCCAGCCGTCGTGGTGTTGCCGTCGACGTTGTTGTTCTTGGCTTCCGACGTGTAGTAGTTGATCGCCACGCCCCACGGACCCATCGTGTAGCTGGCGCCGATGTCCCAGGTCAGGCCATCAGCATAGCGGGTCTTGAGGGTGTAGGCGGCAACCGCCGTCGCAGCGTTCTTCGTGCTGACGACACGGTCGGCAACCGCGCCACCGACGGTGAAGCCACCGGCGCTGACGCTGACTGCGCCCTGGTAACCATCAACATGGGTACCCTGGACGAAGGGAGTCGTGCTCGTGTTCGTGAAGCTGTTGAAGTTTTCGTTCACGTACGCGGCCTGCGCCTTCACCTTGGCGGAACCGAAGTCGCCGCCGTAGGTCAGAGCGATAGCCGAGGCGTCGCCGCCCCAAGCGCCGCCGGTGCCGGACGTCGCGGACGGACCGCTGTCGGTACCCGCCATGTTCGGCGTGAAGCTGGCGGTCACCTGGAAGCCAGCGAAAGCCGGGGTCGAGTACACGATCTTGTTCGCCCAGTAGTCGTCATAGACCGAGGTCTGGCCCGAGCCGGCAATCAGGTTGCCGTTCGCGGTGCCGAGCACCCAACCGGCCCAACGGCCCCAGCTCAAACCACCGACGCCGAAGGACGGAGCGTCCATCGAGGTGGC
The DNA here is from genome assembly GCA_964577475.1 of uncultured Rhodospirillaceae bacterium. Taxonomy (GTDB): domain Bacteria; phylum Pseudomonadota; class Alphaproteobacteria; order Rhodospirillales; family Magnetospirillaceae; genus JASHSH01. The sequence continues at coordinate 3,315 of CAZNZI010000031.1, read as the reverse complement.
GAGAGCCGCGTTCGGCTGCCAGCCGATGCTGAACGAACCGAAACCGCCCGAGAACGAAACGATGTTCGTTTCCGGCGAGCCCGTGCCGACCGAGTAAGCGGTCGTGTTGGCGCCCGAGGAGCCCGAGGTGCTCAGGTGGGCCTGCGAACCTTCGGTGCCCGGCGAAGCGTTCATCGAGAACGACACACCGACGGTGATGCCGTTATCGAGCTTCGTGCTGCCGTTCAGCGAGAAGCTGTTGTTGCTGGCGGCGAAGGCCTTCGAGATGTTGCCCTTGTCGTCCTTGTCGTTGGTGGCATAGCCGAACCATTCCTGGCCGGTGCCCGACAGGGTCACCTTCAACGGATCTTCAGCGAACGCGGCATTGCTGCCGACGCTGAGCGCGAGAGCCGAAGCCCCCAGAAGCAGTACCTTTTTCATGAAGTCCCCTCTGATTCAGTAAAAAACGAAACCGTCCGGTTGGACGATCTCGGGTAGTCCGTTCAAAAACTAATTTAGCGGGCAGAATCAGAGGGCGGAACGACAATCTGGCATCAATGTGACGAAAATGCCGATATGTGGCAAAGACGACACATAGTTAGTAACTATCTGAATAAATGATATAAAATTTGATTTGACGGCTCAATCTCACGGGGCTGTGGTTAATAGGCCGTTACCCTGGCGGGTCTGAACGCGGCTCGGGCGGAATGTAAAATCGAGTTGACGTTATGTAAAAACGAGACCTCATGCTGCGGGTTCTAGATCGCGTATCGGCAAGCCCCGAGCGTGAGTCGGCCGATTGAGGCAGACGACTTCTGGTTCCTTTGACGGTTGGCATTGAACTTGGATCGCTTCCAGCGCCTGTGGTATCAGGGTCGCATCAGTGGGCGGTCCGGGTGCCGCCGCGATCGGGGACGATGGTGTGATGATCAGAGGACGTGTGCGGATTGTGATGGCGGTCGTGGCGGCGGCGGTGCTGCCGGCTTTGGCGGGTTGCGACGACACTTCCGACAACTATCCGATCCCGCCCAATCCCCGTGAGAAGACGCGCTACACCAAAGATTCGCCCAGGGACTCGGTGTTCGGGCCCGGCGGCTTGAATCTGTTCGGCGGCGACAAGAAGAAAGAGGGCGGCGAAGGCGGCGGCATCGGCGTCAATGCCTATCTCTGGCGCGCGACGCTCGACACCGTCTCGTTCCTGCCGCTTTCCTCGGCCGATCCGTTCGGCGGCGTGATCATCACCGACTGGTATTCGCCGCCAGAATCGCCGAATGAGCGGCTGAAGCTCTCCGTCTTTATTCTCGACCGCCAGCTGCGCGCCGACGGCGTGCATGTCAGCGTCTTCCGTCAAACGCGCGGCGGCGATGGCGCCTGGGCCGACGCGCCGGTCGATCCCAAGACGGGACGGCAGATGGAAGATTCGATCTTGGCCCGCGCCCGCGAGTTGCGCGTCGCCGACGTCGCCGCGAAGGGCTAAGCCGGCTCCTCGATTTCCAGTGCTTTGAGTAGTGGCCGAAGGTGGCGCGCGTAGCGTGTCCACCGCCTTACGCTCTGCTTGTAGATCGGCTGACGCACCTGGATGAGGCTGGCGGTGCGCACCACGCGTTCGGTCTTGTGGAACGAGAGACAGGCATCGTTCCAAGGCAGGCCGACGAAATCGATCAGCCGGCGCGCCTGAGTTTCCAGATCGGCCACCACCTCTTCATATTGCACTTCGATGAAGCGGTCGGCCGGCAGCACGCGGCGCCAATGGGCCATCAAGCGGTCATAGGCGCGCCAATAGCGGCCGAGCTCCGTCTGGTCGTAAGCGAACGGTTGATATCCGGTGAAATTGAGCGAATAGCAGGACAGGCACGTATCCACGGGATCGCGCTGGCAATGAATGATGCGAGCCTCGGGCAGGACAAGCGCAATCAGGCCCGCCTTGACGAAATTTCCCGGCATCTTGTCGACCAGTCGTTTGCGCCCCCGCGCCATCGGCAGAACCTCTGCCAGATAGTCCGTGCCGAGTTCGGTCACTCTGTTCGCGTCGATGATCGGTAGAATGTCGGAATAACCGGGGGGCGGCAGAGCACCGACAAGCCGGTTGATGGTGGCCAATTCTCCCGCGCCCCAAATATCGGGATGCGAGGCGAGAATCTGTTCGACCAGCGTCGTGCCCGACCGGGGCATACCGACAATGAAGACCGGCAGATCAGACCGTGCGCCCGCGTCACGCAGGCGGCTGAAGAGCTCTGGGCCGCTGTGATCAGCGATCGCTTGCAGATACCGGTCGGCGCGGTCGCTGTCGAAATCAATGCCTGTCCGCTTCAATCGGTTGGCTGCATCAAGGTAGCCGAAGGCTCGGTCGATATCGGTGCTCTTGAGAAAAGTTTTTGCCAGCGCAAATTGCAGGTGGATGCGATCGACGGTTTTGAGAGGTATGTCCCCGTCGAGAAGAGCTTCAGCCCGCGCGACCGCGGGATCGGCAATATCGAGATTCTGGATATCGAGAAGCGCGGCTTGCGCACCGGGACTCTGTGGGTCGAGGGCGAGCGCCTGCTTCAGCGTCTCGACGGCCTTATCGTTCTGACCCGTGATGTTGTAGGCCCATGAAACACGCTGATAGACCGAAGCGCTCCGGGGGTGCTTTTTCAGAGCCTCGGCAAAAAAAGCGAAAGCCTTGTCCGTCTCGCCGCGTTGAAGCAGCGCGTCGGCCAAGCCCATCAGCCCTTCAAGATGATCCGGCGACTGACGTAACAGAGTTTCGAAAACCGATTGAGCCTCGACATGGAGTCCCACCTGTATCAGGGCTTGACCGAGACCGAGTTGGCCGTCGATGTCCGCAGGTGCGAGGACTAGCGTTTTGCGAAACGCGGCGACGGCAACATCGTAATTGCCCTGCTCTTGAGCAATCCGGCCCAGATTGGTGTGGGCCCCCGGGTGATTGGGACGCAGCGCGACGGCGCGGCCGAATGCTTCTTTGGCTTCGGTAAATTGCTCCATCGCCAAGAGCCCGTTGCCGAGATGAGTCCAGGCGTCGAAATGGTCGGGCCGCAGCGCCACGGCCTGGCGCGCGCTGGCCACCGCGTCTTGAGGCCGCTTCAGCTCGAGCAGCGCGCGGGCGCGGTTGGCATGGGCATCCGGACTGGCCGGACGCAGTTTCACCGCCATGTCGAACGCGGCCACCGCTTTTTCCGGCTCCTTCAATTCGAGGAGGACGGCACCCAGACTGTTGCGTGCATCGGGATCGTTGGGGTTCTGCTTGAGGGACTGTTCGATCAGCGCCCTGGCCTCGGCCAGATGCCCGGTGCGGAAGGCCACCAGACCGAGCAGATGCAGGGCGGAGCCATTACC
>CAZNZI010000030.1:0-3480 GCA_964577475.1 uncultured Rhodospirillaceae bacterium | reverse complement strand
GCGCTATTACGGCGTCGCCAGCGGATTGGCCGCGATCTTGCTGGGCTGGGTGCAGGACAACACGCCGCCCGACGTGCAGGCGCGCCTGTCGATGCCACTTCCCGCGATGATCGAGAAGAGCGACTACACGCTGCTGCGGATCTTGCGCTATCCGCCGATGACCGGGAGCGAAGGCGAGGGCGCGCAGCGCGCGGCGGCCCATGAGGACATCAACCTGATGACGATCCTCCCAGCCGCATCCGATGCCGGGCTGCAGGTGAAGGACTCACAAGGGCGGTGGCATGACGTGCCCGGCGATTTCGGCACCGTGATCGTCAACGCGGGCGACATGCTGAAGGAAGCATCGGGCGGTTACTACCCGTCCACCTCGCATCGCGTACTCAACCCGATGGGCGAGGCACGCATGCGTTCGCGACTCTCGGCGCCCCTTTTTCTCCACCCGCGCGCCGAGGTGGTGCTCTCCGCCCGCCACACGGCCGGCAGCTATCTCGATGAACGCCTGCGCGAATTGCGGGTGCGGCAGTAGCGCCTACTGCACCGTCACGGTGATCGGCTTCGATGCGACCGGCGGGTTGTGGGGGATATGGCGGCCATCAGCCAATACCAGCTGCAGCGTGTGCTTGCCGGGCGGCAGGGTGACCGAAGTCTCGGTCTGGCCGGCACCGAAATGCGTGTGGTGGGTATCGTTGGGGATCGGCTTGGCGGCATCGGCCGGATTGAAAGTTGCGTCGATGAAGAGGTGATGGTGGCCCGTATTGGGCTCCATAGTGCCGGCCTTGGCGACCGTCATGCCGGTGATGCCGAACACAACGGCGAAAGGGCTCGCGACCGTGTCGCCGTCCTTCAGATTGGCGATGAAGACCGCCGCGCCGGCGGGGGAGGGCGACTGCTGCGCGTGAACACCCGCATAAAAGGCGATCGAAAACCCAACGATCAGCAGTAACGGCCTGATGACGGATCGCAACATGGCATCCTCCCCAGCTTCGTAACGGGGCGCCGTTTGCGTCCGGCGCTGACGTCCTGCGACGGGCGGTAGAATAGCCGAACGGCCCACCCCTGGCGAGTGATGGGCCGCACCGGTATGATCGGCCCATGATCGCGCGCATCGCCACCGTCGCCTTCCAGGGCATCGACGTGTTGCCCATCGAAGTCCAGGCGCAGGTGGCCTCGGGCCTGCCGGCGTTTACGGTGGTCGGCCTGCCGGACAAAGCAGTCGGCGAAAGCCGCGAACGGGTGCGTGCCGCCCTCAATGCATTGGGCCTGGCGCTGCCTGCCAAACGCATCACCATCAATCTCGCGCCCGCCGATGTGGTGAAAGAGGGAAGTCACTTCGATCTCCCGATCGCGATGGCGCTGCTGGTGGCCATGGGCGTTCTGCCCGGTGAGGAGCTCGGGCAATACATCGCACTGGGCGAACTGGGTCTGGATGGCGGGATCGCGCCGGTGGCGGGTGTCATGTCCGCCTCGCATGCGGCCGCAGAACAGGAACGCGGGCTGATCTGTCCGCAGGCGCAGGGCGGCGAAGCGGCTTGGGGCGGCGCCGAGGTGCTCGCGCCGGCCTCGCTGCTGGCGCTGATCAACCACTTCAAGGGCACGCAACTGCTCGCCAAGCCCGTGCCCGAAATGCAGGACGCGCCCGACCGGCCGCTCGATCTGCGCGACATCAAGGGACAGGAAAGTGCTAAGCGCGCCCTCGAAGTCGCGGCAGCGGGATCGCATAACCTCTTGATGATCGGCCCGCCCGGCTCGGGCAAGTCGATGCTGGCGCAGCGCCTGCCCGGACTATTGCCGCCATTGGCGCCGGCCGAGGCGCTGGAAGTCAGCATGATCCACTCGCTGGCCGGCATGCTCGACCAAGGCCGGCTGATTCGGCGCCGTCCGTTTCGCGACCCGCACTTCAACGCATCGGTGCCGTCTCTCATCGGCGGCGGCTGTGAAAGAACATCAGGTATTGCAAGTAAACGGCACGATTTAAGATTCTGGTACAGCACTCATTGCAGCCAGTTACCGGTTCTTCACTAAGATGGATTAGTCGGACGGCTTGCGGACCGCCGGTATCAAGAGCACATGAAGTACCTCTTCGGGCCAGTCTCAGTTGGCAATAACCGGAGGTCTGGTGCCGGTTGATCGACGGCTCGTGAAGCGCATCAATGGGAAGACTAGCGCCACGTTGATGGCCGCCGCCACGATCAGCGCCATGGTTGTGATGCTCGGGCCGAGCTGTTCCAGCAGTAACCCGCCGATGAAGGGTGAGGCGGCTTGCGCGATCAAGACCGGCATCGCGATCCGGCCCATCAACGTGGCGTAGCCATCGGGGCCGAACAGCGCCAGCGGCACGGTGCCTCGGGCGATGTATCGGATGCCACTGCCGGACCCGTATAGCACCAATCCCACGCCGATGATGGTCGAGGGGCCGAGTAGGAACGCCAGACCCACCGCGAGCAAGACGGCGGACAGCAACAAGCTCCATATCGGGTGGTGCCGCCGTCCGAATGCCGCTTCGAGCGCGCGGGCACCGACCTGTGACGGGCCGATCAGCGCCCCGTAGCCCACCGCAGCGGTCAGTGACATGCCGCGCGCCTGCAACAGCGGAATCACCTGTACCGCGACAATCGTCATCACAACCGCCGCCAGCGTGAACCCCGCTGCCAGAACGGTGAAGGCAAAGCGCGAAGTAGGGTCCGTGCCGCCCGAAGCGGTTGACATTGCGGGGGCGCGAACAGGCGCACGCCGCGCTTCCTTCGGCATTCCGATCAGGTACAGCGGCAGCACCACCGCAAGATGGATCGCCGCAAAGGCGGCACATGCGCCGCGCCATCCGAGGTGATCGATCAGAAACGCATTCAGCGGCCAGCAAACCGTACTGGCAAGCCCGCCGAACAAGGTAACGATGGTTATGGCCCCTCGCGCTTGATCGCCGTAGGCGCGCCCCAGAGCGGCAAAAGTGGGGTCATACAATCCCGCACCCATCGCTGCACCGATGATCAGCCACGCGACGACAAACACGGCGAGAGTTGGCGCGACGGCGAGGACGATCAACCCCAGCGCGAACAGCAACGCACTCGCGGCCAGGACGGGCCTACCGCCCCGGTGCTCGATGATCCGGCCAACGCGCGGCGAGATCAATCCCGAAACCAGCATTCCGAGAGACAGCGCGCCCAGCAGCCAATCGTGCGGCCATCCGGTGTCGCGCGTGATCGGGGCCGCCATGATACTGAGCAGGTAGTAGGACGACCCCCAGGCGAATAACTGCCCCGTGCCGATGGCGCAGACGGTGAAAGTCGATGGCTTGACTGGCGGCGCTGTGGTGGTTGCCTCGGTGTCAGGCATCATCGGTGGCGGCTCGATGATCTATGACCCGACTCGCGCCTATCACGATCAGCAGGCCCAGCAATTGGGCAACGACAAAGCCGGGCGCGTCGGCGAGCCGGATACCGGCAAAGGTGTCGGTCAGGCTGCGCGCGAGGGTCACCGCCGGGT
>CAZNZI010000029.1:0-3730 GCA_964577475.1 uncultured Rhodospirillaceae bacterium | reverse complement strand
TATCCGGCGCGATTGACGCCGGCCGCGAGCGACGGGTACTGGCTGTGCGTTTTCGCGCCGCGCAGCCGGCTGGTCGAGTTCGTTCTCCACGAGCGCGACTTCTGCGCCGACATGTTCCGCGAAATCGACCCCGACCATTGGATCGCCCCTTCGTTGACCTCGGGGCGCAGCTTCCTCGAGCCGCTGCAGGGCGGCGCGATCAAGCAACTCGGCATCCTCAAGCCCTGGGCGCCCAGCCGCTCCTATGGTCTGCTGATCCGCCTCGACGCGAAATTCTCACCCCTGGCCAGCTATCACAGCCGCGCGGACGGCACGCGCCATGGCCTGACCAGTTGCGTCGATCTCGGCGACCGGGTGCTGGTGGCCAGCAAAGGCGGCAACGCGATCGTGGTTCTCGATGCCGCCGCCCAGGCGGGAGGCATGCCATGAAGCCCTTGTTGGAGATGCACGGCATCACGAAGGAGTACCGCGGCGTCGCCGTTCTCAAGGCGGTCGACTTCACGCTGCTGCCGGGTGAAGTCCATGCGCTCCTGGGCGAGAACGGGGCGGGCAAATCGACGCTGACCAAGATCATGGCGGGCGTTGTGCAGCCCACGGCCGGCACCATTCTGCTCGACGGCAAGCCGGCCTCCTTCGCGACACCCGCCGCCGCCTTGCGCAACGGCATCGCGATGGTGTTCCAGGAGACCACGCTGGTGCCGTCGATGACCGTGGCGCAGAATCTGTATCTGGGCGAGGAGAAGTTCCTCAACCGGTTGCGCGGCATCTATATCTCGGCCCAGCAGTTCCTCCAGTCGCTCAATTTTCATGTCGACCCCACCGCCACGGTGGCATCGCTCGGCGCCGCCAAGAAGCAGATGGTCGAGATCGCGCGGGCGGTGCGGCACAACGCCCGCATCATCATCTTTGACGAGCCGACCGCGACGCTGACGCCCGAGGAGAAGCATCATTTCTTCGCCCTGGTGGAGCGCCTGAAGGAGCGCGGCGTCTCGATCGTGTTCATTTCGCACGCGCTGGAGGAGGCGCTCGATATCGCCGATCGCATCACGATCCTGCGCGACGGCGAGCATATCGCGACCGACGCGATCGATGCATTCGACCGCGACAAGATCATTCGCGCCATGGTCGGCCGGTCGTTGTCGGGCGAACTTTATCGCCGACGCGAACAGTCGCAGGTACGGGCTCCCGGACGCCGGATTCTGAGCGTGCAGGATTTGACCATGGGCAACATGGTCCGCAACAACTCGTTCTCGGTCTACGAAGGACAGATCACCGGCATCTTCGGCCTGGTCGGGTCCGGGCGGTCGGAGACGGCGCGGATCGTGGCGGGCGCGATCAAACGCGACTTCTTCCATGGTGGCGAGGTGCGTTTCGACAATCGTGCCGTCCGCTACAAAGTGCCGGCGCCGGCCGTGAAGGACGGTATCGTCTACGTCACCGAGGACCGGAAGCTCGAAGGGTTTTTCGAAACCATGTCTATCGCCGACAACATGTACGCCGCGATGCTGGCGCGGAATCTCAATGCGGGCGGCTTGTTCGTCAACATGGCCGAGATGCGCCGGTTGGCCGACGAATGGACCCAGACGCTGAGCATCCGTGCGGCCAACAAGAGCGCGCGCGCCGTGGAACTGTCCGGTGGCAATCAGCAGAAATTGGTGATCGGCAAAGCGCTGCTGCAGAAGCCCAAGCTGATCATTTTCGATGAGCCGACGCGCGGGGTGGATGTCGGCGCCATCGGCGAGATTCACCAGTTGATCAACCGCCTGGCCGACCAGGGGTTGGCTGTGGTCATGATCTCATCCTATTTGCCCGAAATCATGAACCTGTCGGATCGCATTCTCGTATGCCGCCAGGGGCGGGTGGTGGAGGAGTTCACGCCCGGACAGGCGACCGAAGAGAAGGTCATGTATGCGGCCGTGCACTGACGGGCTGCGATAAGGGACATGATGGACAGAAAAAGCGCCATTGCAGCCGCCGCGATGCTGATGGCCGAGCACGGCGGCGGCGCGCGGTTCCACCCCTTCGCCGCGGCGGCCGGCGCCACCGATCTCGAGAGCGCCTATGCGGTGCAGCGGGAATATGTGCGCCTGCAGATGGAGACGAGAGCGGTCGGGGCAGTGGGCTACAAGGTCGGCCTCACCTCGCCCCGCATGCAGTCCATGTGCAAGATCGACCGGCCGATCGCGGGCGTGATCCTCGAAGATCGCGTGCACCGCTCGGGCGTCAGCCTCGAGGCCTCCAAGTATGGACGGGTCGGGCTTGAGTTCGAGATCGCCGTGCGCCTGGGGCGCGACCTGAAGCCGGGGGATGACGTCGCTGCCGCCGTCGACGCGGTTTGCCCAGCCGTCGAGATCGTGGACGACCGGCATTGCGATTACACGACCCTCGACGTGCTCTCGCTGGTGGCCGACAATTCCTGGAATGCCGGCATCGTCTTGGGTGAATTCCGCACGTCATGGCCGGATCTGGGAGCCATCGAGGGCGTCGTGTCGTCGAACGGGCAGACGGCCGATCGGGGGTCGGGGCGTGACGTCCTGGGCCATCCCTTCAACTCCGTCGCGTGGATGGCGCAGCATCTTGGCGAGACCGGGCAAGGGCTGCGTGCCGGCGATATCGTGATGACCGGCAATCTGGTGACGACGAAATTCCCGGCCGAGTCGTCCGCCCATCGGTTCGAGCTGCAAGATCTCGGCGGTGTCGAACTGTCGATTCGCGTATAATCCACGGACACCCGCTCTTACCGCAGCATTCGGGAGACTCTCGTGGATCTGGGATTGAAGAACAAGCGCGCGCTGGTCACCGGTGCGTCCCAAGGATTGGGCAAGGCCGTCGCCAGCGGCCTGAGGAACGAGGGGGCGTCCGTCGCCATTTGCTCGCGCGATGCCGGCAAGATCACGGCGGCCGCCAAAGACATCGGGGCCATAGGGCTGGTCGCCGATCTGTCTGCGCCGGGCGCAGTCGAATCACTGCTGCGCCAAACGGCCGAGCGGCTGGGTGATGTCGATATCCTGGTCGTCAACACAGGTGGGCCGCCGGCCGCGACATTTGACGGCGTCACCGACGAGATGTGGCGGCAATCCTATGAAAGCTTATGGATGAGCACGGTGCAGTTGATTCGAGGCTGTCTTCCCGCCATGAAGAAGCAGCGCTGGGGACGGATCATGATCGTGACCTCCATTTCCGCCGGCGAGCCGTTGCAGAACCTGATGATCTCCAATGCGCTTCGCCCGGGCCTGCATGGCCTGGTCAACGCCTTGAGCCGTGAGGTCGCCGCCGACGGCGTCACCGTCAATGCGATCATGCCGGGCTATACGGCTACGGAACGTGTGCGGAATCTCGGCCTCGACGAGGAAAAGATAAAGGCGATGGTTCCGGCGGGGCGGTTGGGGCGGCCGGAAGAGTTCGGCGCCCTGGCGACGTTCCTGGCATCCGAACAGGCGGGCTATATCTGCGGCCAAGCGATTTCGTGCGACGGTGGATTTCTGCGTTCGATCTGACCGCCGGCGGCTCCGCCGCACTTCAGACCAGTAGACGGCGGTCGCCAGCCACAGCGGAGCCATTCACCACCTCTGGCGATCCCGCTCGCGATCTCATGCGACAGGCGTCGGCCCAGGACGTTTCCGGCGCCTGTCGCGATCCTGCCCTCGGACTCTTCTAGCCGTTTGCGGGCGCGGCATGCAGCGCCGGTCCCGGACCATCGTTCAGCGCGATCTTCGCATCCATATCGATT
>CAZNZI010000028.1:0-5286 GCA_964577475.1 uncultured Rhodospirillaceae bacterium | reverse complement strand
GGTGATGATGTCGCTCGATGCCGTGCCCGCATCGATCAAGCCCGACGACGTGCGGGCTTTTCTCGAGGCGCAGCCCGGCGTGACACGCATTCACGATCTGCACATCTGGCCGATGAGTACGACAGAGGTGGCGCTGACCTGCCATTTGCTGATGCCGGCGGGCCATCCGGGCGATGCGTTCACGGTCGGGCTCGGGCACGAGCTCAAGACCCGCTTTGGCATCGGCCATGCAACATTGCAGATCGAGGTCAACGAAGCGATCGCCTGCGCCTTGGAGCCGGAACATCTGGTCTGAGGCATAGGCCTCGCCTCGGCGGCGCGGATGTGCTACACGCGCCGTCCCATGGCCGAAACCATTCTGTCCGTCGAAAACCTGGTGAAGAACTACGGCGCCTTCCGCGCCGTGGACGGGATCAGCTTCGCCATTCCGCGCGGCAAGGTGATCGGTTTCCTCGGCCCCAACGGCGCAGGCAAGACCACCACGATCCAGATCCTGATGGGCATCACCTTGGCCAATGGCGGCACGATCCAGTATTTCGGGCAGGATTTCGCGCGGCACCGGCTCGCATGCCTGCAGCGGATCAACTTCACCTCGGCCTTCAATACGCTGTTGGGCCGCATCACCGTGTTCGAGAACCTGCTGGTCTTCGCCGGCCTCTACCAGGTGCCGCGCGCTCGGCAGAAGATCCGCGACCTGATGGCCACTTTCGAAATCCCCGATCTTGGCAACGAGTTCTACAAGAACCTGTCGGCCGGCCAGCGCACGCGCGTGAACCTGGTGAAGTCGCTCTTGAACGATCCGGAAATCATATTGATGGATGAGCCGACCGCCTCGCTCGACCCGGATATCTCGGACAAGACGCTGACCCTGATCGAAAAGCTGCGTGCCGAGCGCAACCTGTCGATCCTCTACACCAGCCATAATATGGACGAGGTCACGCGCATCTGCGACGAGGTGATCTTCCTCGACCACGGCAAGATCGTCGCCCAGGACACGCCGAGGAACCTGACCAAGCTGATCACCGGTTCGCAGCTGCGCCTCAAGGTCGAGGGTGGGTCGGCTGGTCTCGCGCCCTATCTCGAAGGCCAGGGCCTGCGCTTCAAACTGCCCGATGCGCAGTCGGTCGTGGTCGAGACCGAGGAGGGGCTGATCCCCGGCGTTCTGTTCGGCATCAGCCAGTCCGGTGCGCGGATCACCGACATCGAGATCAAGAAACCGACCCTCGAGGACGTGTTCCTCGACTTCGCGCGGAAGCGCTGAGATGAGCGCGATGTCTTTTGTGTGGGCATCCTTCGAGACGACCGCTTTGCGGTCTCCTCAGGATGAGGCCTTCTTTGAAAATCCTCATGGTGAGGAGCTTCGCGTCAGCGAGGCGTCTCGAACCATGGGCCGCACAGAACGGCCGTAGCGATGCGCCTCGCCCGCATCATCGCCATTCTGTGGCAAGAACTGTTCGTCACGGTCCATTCGACCGAGGTGATTGTCGACATCATCTTCTACCCGCTGGTCAACGTGATCGTGTTCGGTTTCCTGTCGCTCTATCTCAGCGGCAGCAACAGCGGTACCGCGGGCCATTATGTGCTGCTCGGCATGGTGCTGTGGCAGATCATCTGGATCGTGCAGTACTCGATCACGCTGGGCAGTTTGTGGAACGTGTGGTCGCGCAATCTCTCCAACATGTTCATCGCGCCTTTGCGGATCAGCGAATACCTGTTCGCGCAGGGGCTCTCGGGCGTGATCAAGGCGGTGGCGATCGTCGCGGTCAGCGATCTGCTCGCGGTGGTGCTGTTTGATTTCGACCTGCTGGAGATCGGCTGGGGCCCGCTGCTGCTCAGCTTTGCGAGCTTCGTCATCTTCGCGTTTGCGACCGGCGTCGCGGTGCTCGGGATGATCTTCCGCTTCGGCACGCGCATCCAGGCTCTGGCCTGGGGGCTGATCGCGATCTTCCAGCCGCTCTCGGCCGCGTTCTATCCGGTGGACGTGCTGCCGACGGCGCTGCGCTATATCGCCTACATCTTCCCGCCCACGCTCACCTTCGAGGCGGCGCGCTGGGGTATGGCACATGGCCACGCCGTCGCATGGCGCCTGTTCGGCATCTCGTTCGCTGAGAACGCGGTCTATTTCCTGCTCTGCGTCTGGGTCTTCCTGCGGCTCTACAAGAAGTCGCGTGACACGGGGCAGTTTGCGCGGAACGAGGCGTAGCAGGAGCGACTCCTTCCCCCCTTGCGGGCGCCCGACGCAGGGGGGACGGGGGTAGCCGCGCGGTGCGCGGCATTTATGTGGAGCGCTCCGCGCTCCAGACCCCCCACCTCGGTCCTCCCCCGCAAGGGGGAGGAGGAAGGTTATTACTCCGCCCCCGTCCGCCAGATCGCACCGGTCAAGGTCGCGCCGAAGGCGAACAGGCCCGAGGTCACGACCGACGCGGCGATGACGGCGAACAGCGCCGAGAGACCGAAGCCCCATTGGGTCACCGCCAGCCAGCCGACGCCCGCCGCGATCACCATGCGCGCCGTGCCACCGAGGAAGGGCCACAGCACGCGCCCGCCGCCCTGCGCCGCGAAGTAAAGCAGCATCTGCGTGCCCACGGCGCCATAGATCGGCGCGACGGTGTGCAAGTATTGCGTGCCGGTGGCCACCACGCCCGGCTCATGGCTGAAGATGTGCAGCCACGCCACAGGCACCGTGGCCACGATCAGTCCGGCGATCTCGGTGACGGCGAAGCCGAGCGCGACACCCGTCCAGGCGATGCGTTTGGCTCGCGCGAGATTGCCCGCGCCCATATTGGTGCCGACCATGGTGACGACGCCCGTTCCGAAGCCGAACATGATCGGGATCAGGATGTAGTCGAGCCGTGACGCCATGCCGTAGCCGGCCAGTGCATCGGCGCCGAACAGGCCCACCACACCTGTCACCACCACGATGGTCAGGTTGGGCTGGATGGTGCCGACGGCCGAGATCAGGCCCACGCGCAGGATGTCGCGGAACAGCCGCATCTCGAGCGGCACCCGGCGCAGCACCAGATTGGTCCGCCCCGAAATCAGGTAGTAGAGCAATACGGCGGTGGCCAGCAGGTAGTAGACCGTCACCGCCATGCCCGCCCCTGCGATGCCGAAGCGCGGGATGGGGCCGAAGCCGAAGATGAAGGCGGGCGAGAGCGGAATCATGATCGCCGCGCCGACCATCGACAGTGTCGCCGGCAGGCGCACATTGCCGGCGCCGCGCAGCGCCGAGGAGAACAGGTTCATGATCCAGGCCGGCACCGCGCCGATGAAGGCCCAGAAGGAATAGGAGAGCGCCGCTGAGAGCGCATCGCCCGATCCGCCCAGCGCGCGGTAGAGCAGGGGACCGAGCGCGATCACGCCGACCGTGAAGATCAGGCCGAAGACAACCGCCAGCGCGAGCGCATGAGTCACCAGCGCATCGGCATCGTGCTTGCGGCCAGAACCGATCGCGCGCGCGACCGCCGAGGAAACGCCGCCGCCGATGCCGCCGTTCGACATCATAGCCATCAGCATCAGGATCGGGAAGACGAGGGTGACGCCCGCCAGCGCAGCGGTTCCGAGGAAGCTCACGTAATAGGTCTCGGCGATGCCGACGAGCGTCTGCACCACCAGCACGACGATGGTCGGCCAGCCCAGCTTGAGGATGGTGGGCAGGATCGGCGCGGTCAGTAGCGCCTGACGGATGCGCGCCTTGCGTTCGTCGGCGGCCCGCGCTCGCGCGGCGGCCAGACCGCTCGCGGCGTCCGGTGCCGGCGGGGCGACGGTCGCGGCTTCGCTTGCTGCATTCGATGGGCTCATGACCTGCTCCTTTACAGGGCGGCTCCAATATCACCCGGGTAAAAATAGATCAAGCACTCCTTGCGGCCTGCCTTGACCCGAGTAGATTAGTTGCATATACAGATAACGCGATGACGTCAACCAGCCGAATGACGGAACCGCGCGGGAAGACCGGAGCGGCCCGCGCGCCGAAGGACGTGGACCTGAAAGAGGTCGGCGGCTGCATGCTTCTGCGCGTACGCCGGCTCGCGCGCCGCGCCGCTGCGATCTATGACAGCCGGCTCGAACCTGCCGGGCTCAACATCGGCCAGTTCGGCCTGCTCGCGCAAATCCTCGGCCTCACGCAGATCATGCCGGCGGGCGCATCATTGGGCACCGTGGCCGAGCGCTTCGGCATGGACCCGACCACGCTCAACCGCAGTATCAAGCCGCTGGTGGCGGCAGGCTGGGTCGCGATCAAGACCGATCCCAACGACCGCCGCGCGCGCCTCGTCTCGGCCACGGCGGCCGGCCGCGACAAGATCGCTGAGGCCGTCCCGTATTGGCGCGCAGCAGAGGCTGAAGTCGAACGGGTCATCGGCCGCGAGACCATGCTCGCCATGAACGGGCTGATGGATCTGGCGACGACGAAACTGGCCGGTTCCTAGAAGGGCGTCATTGCGAGGAGCAACGCGACGAGCAATCCAGGGCCGTGCGGAGCCTGGATTGTTCGCTGCGCTCGCAATGACGATTAGAAAGTTTTATCTGCATAGGCAGATAAAGAAGCGGTCTACCCTGCGCTCAGCGGTTCCGCGAGAACTTCTTTCACCTTGCCGGCGAGCTGCTTCAGCGAGAAGGGCTTGGGCAGGAAGTGCAGTCCGCCCTCGCCGCCGACCAGGCCGGGGGCGACGTCTTCGGCATAGCCGCTCATCAGGATCACGCGGATGTCTGGGCGTTCCATCTTCACCAGGCGGGCCAGCGTGGCGCCATCCATGCCGGGCATCACCACGTCGCTCACCAGTACATCTACCTTGGCCTCATGGCGCAGGATATCGAGCGCGCCTTCGCCATCGCGCGCCTCCAGCACCTTGTAGCCCTTGTTGCGCAGGGCGCGCGCACCGAACAGGCGTACGGCATCTTCGTCCTCGACGATCAGGATCGTGCCCGCTCCGGTGAGATCGTTGGCGGCCGCCGCCTCGACGCTTTCCATCCCTTCGACGGTATGCGGGCCAGTGGCGGCTTTCGCTTCGAGCGCTTCCGGCGTCGGCTCGAAGCGCGGCAGGAAGATGTGGAAGGTCGTCCCCTGGCCGGGCGCGCTGTCGACGAAGATGAAGCCGTCAGTCTGGCGCAGAATGCCGTAGACGGTGGACAGGCCGAGGCCCGTACCCGCGCCGACCGCCTTGGTCGAGAAGAACGGCTCGAAGATGCGCGGCAGGTTCTCGGGCGAGATGCCCGTGCCCGTATCGGCAACCTCGATGCGCGCATAGTCGCCGGGCGGCATGGTCTCGGCCCCGCGCGTCACCGGAT